>JBCCQL010000148.1:0-7357 GCA_039024355.1 Planctomycetota bacterium | reverse complement strand
CCTGCCGGGCGTAACCGGCAAATCCTGCCACCTGCCACCTGCCACCTGCCGGCCTAGGCCAGGCAGTCTGCCAGCAGCGTGAGGAAGGCGTCGGCCTGGGCGTCGGTGCCGACCGACACCCGCAGGCCGTCGCCCCAGTCGGGGTAGGCCATGTACCGCACGAGCACGCCCTGCTGCTTGAGCCACTCGAAGATGGGTTGGTGCGGCGCCGTGGGGTGGGTCGCCCAGACGAAGTTCGCCTGCGAGTCCGTGACCGCGAAGCCGAGCCCGCGGAGCCCGTCGGCCAGCCGGCCCCGCGTCGCACGGACCCGCCGGACGTTCTCTTCCAGCCACGCCTGGTCGGTGATGGCGGCCGTGGCGCCGGCGATGGCCAACGCGTCGCAGTTGTAGCTGTCTTTGACCTTCTGCAGCTCGGCGATCACCGGCGGCTGGGCCACCAGGTAGCCGAACCGCAGCCCGGCCAGCGCGTAGCTTTTGGACAGCGAGCGGCTGACCATGATCCGCTCGTTGGACCGCACCAGGTCGATGCAGCTAGAGTCGGCGAAGTCGACGTAGGCCTCGTCCACCAGCAGCGGGCAGGGCAGGGCGTCGGCGATGGCGGCCACTTCGCCCGGCGCCATCAGGGTGCCGCTCGGGCTGTTGGGGTTGGCCAGGTACGCCAGCTTCAGCCCGTCGGCGGGGCGGGCGAAGTCGAAGCCCAGCGTCCAGTCGCGCTCGTACCGCACCACGTCCGCCCGCGCGCCCTGGATCTCGACCAGCGTCTTGTACAGCGAGTAGCTGGGCGTGGCGAAGCGGACGGTGTCGCCCTCGCCGGCCAACGCACGGGTGACGATCGTCAGGATGTCGTCGCTGCCGTTGCCGCACAGGACCCAGTCGGCGGTGATCTGGGCCTCGGGCGAGCCGCCGGCGGCCGTCAGCACGTCGGCGGCCGCCATGCGGAAGGCGGTGGCAGCGGCGTCGGGGTAGCGGTTCAGCGGCCCGCCGGCCGCCGCCTTGATGGCGGCTGCGGCCCTGGGCGAGGGCGGATACGGATTCTCGTTGGTGTTGAGCTTGACCACCTTCGCCCCCCGCGGCTGCTCGCCGGGGACGTAGCCGCTCATCTGCTGGATGTTGGGTCGGGCGAAGGGCATAGTGAGTTGAAAGTGACTGGTCGTGCAGGCGGGCTGACTTGCTCGCCGGGCTGCCGCACATCTATTCTTTGTCCGGGTCCGTTAGTGCTTTTCCGAGGGAGAGAGATGAAGCCAGAATCCCTGATCGAGCTGCTGGCAGAGCGGCCCTTCCGACCACTTCTGTTGCGGCTAAGCGACGGCCGTTCGCACGAAGTGCGTCACCCCGAGCTAGCGATCGTCGGCGAAGACTTTGTGACCATTGGTATCCCGCGTGACGAAGAGTCGAAGGTCGCCGTTAAGCTCACGCATTGCACACTGTCTCATCTGGTGGAAGCCCGGTCCCTTGTGTCGTAGCCGCTACACGCGGAGCCCTAGCCCGCGTCTGGCTGCCGTTAGTTGTCCAGCCGCACGGTCACGGCGGCGGCGTGGGCCGTGAGGCTTTCCTTCTCTGCGACCCGGGCGATGTCTTCGGCGTTGGCCCTGAGCGTCGCCTCGCTCCACGAGATCACGCTGCCGGAGCGGAGGAAGTCGTTGCTGCTCAGGCCGCTGGCGAAGCGGGCGGTGGCGCCGGTTGGCAGCACGTGCGACGGGCCGGCCGCGTAGTCGCCCACCGGAACCGGGCTGTGCGGGCCGAGGAACACGGCGCCCGCGCAGCGGATCTGGCTCAGCAGCGCTTCCGGGTCGCGGCACGCCAGGTGCAGGTGCTCGGTAGCGAGCAGGTCCGCCAGCTCGGCGGCTTGGGCGCGGTCGTTCACCGTGATCAGGGCGCCGAACGACTCGAGCGAATGCCGGGCCAGCTCGCCACGCGAAAGGGTGGCCAGCTGCGTGTCGAGCGCGTCTTGCACCGCGTCCACCAGGCCGGCGTCCCAGGTGATCAGCACCGCCGAGCCGGGCGCGTGCTCTGCTTGGGCGATCAGGTCCGCCGCCGCGTAGCGGGGGGGCGTTGAGTCGTCGGCGATGACGATCACCTCGCTCGGGCCGGCGATCGAGTCGATGTCCACCTCGCCGAACACGTGCTTCTTCGCCAGGGCGACAAACAGGTTGCCCGGGCCGACGATCTTGTCGACCTTCGGCAGCCCCTCGACGCCGTACGCCAACGCGGCCACGGCTTGGGCGCCGCCGACGCGGTAGACCTCGCTCACGCCGACCTCGTGGCACGTGGCCAGCAGGTCGGCGTTGTAGCTGCCGTAGGCCGTGGGCGGCGCCACGACGGCCACCTGCCCGACGCCCGCCGCCTGGGCCGGCACGGCCGTCATCAGCACGCTCGACGGGTACGCGGCCGCCCCGCCGGGCACGCAGCAGCCCACGCGCTCGAGCGGCAGGTAGCGTTGCCGCAGGTAGCCGCCCGTCTCGAGCTCGACGCGTACGTCCTGGTGCAGGATGGCGCGCTGGAACCGCAGGATGTTCGCCCGCAGCCGCCGGACGCTCGCCAAGAAATCTGCGTCCGCTGCGGCGTGGGCCTCGGCCAGCTCCTCGGCAGACACACGCAGCGTGTCTGCGGTGAGCTCGGCGCCGTCGAGCTGGTGGGTGTACCGCAGCACGGCGTCCAGGCCCTGCTGACGGACGTCGCCGGCGATCCGCTCAACCACCTGCGTGGGCGTGAGCGGCTGGCCGAAGACGTCGATGGTTTTCTGCCGCCCCGCCTCGCTCACGACGCCGCCGTCCGGCGCGAGCTTCTGGCGGAGCGCGGCCAGCGCGGGCTCGTAGCCTGGCTGGCGGGCGTCGATGCGTTGGATGCGGAGCGGCAAAGTCGGTGGTTGGTTGGGAGGTTTGGGGTGACGTTGTCGGAATCGCGGGCCGACAACGAACGGCGCCCCGCTGGGTTGTTGAGGTGAACTGGCGTGGCGGCTGGCGGGCTGCGGATCGATCGACTACGGTCCCAGGCGGCGGACCTGCTTGCCACGCCCGCCAACGTACCGTGCCCCGCCCGACGCCTCTAGCCTCGCGTGTGCCCGCCGTGATTGATCTCCGCAGCGACACCCTCACCAAGCCGACGCCCGCGATGCGCGAGGCGATGTTCGCCGCCGAGGTTGGTGATGATGTTTTCGGCGAGGACCCGACGGTCAACCGGCTGCAGCAACGCGTGGCAGAGCTGCTGGGCAAGGAGGCGGCGCTCTTCGTGCCCTCTGGCACGATGGGCAACCAGATTGGCGTGCGGCTGCACTGCCAGCCCGGCGACGAGTTCCTGTGCGAGGCCGACTGCCACATCTACCACTACGAGCAGGCGGCCTACGCGCAGCTGTTCGGCGTGGCGACGCGGCCCATCGCCACGCCCGATGGCCGGCTGACCATCGACGCCATCGCTCCGCTGGTCCGCGGGACGGACATCCACCACCCGCGCACCAAGCTGCTGTGCCTAGAGAACACGCACAACCGCCACGGCGGACGCGTCGTACCGCAAGAGGCCATCGCCGAAGTGTGCCGGTGGGCCAAAGAACAGGGGCTGGCGTGCCACTTGGACGGCGCCCGGCTGTGGAACGCGTCGATCGCCACCGGCCTGACGCCGGCCGAGCTGTGCGAGCCGTTCGATACCGTGAGCGTCTGCTTCAGCAAGGGGCTGGGCGCCCCGGTTGGTTCCGCCATCGTTGGGCCGAGCGACAAAATCACCGAGGCGGTGCGGGTCCGCAAGGTCATGGGCGGAGGCCTGCGGCAGGCGGGCGTCTTGGCCGCCGCCGCCCTGCATGCGCTAGAGCACCAGTTCGACCGGCTTGAACAAGACCACGCCAACGCCCAGATCATCGCCGACGCCGTGCGGGCGACGCCCGGCCTGCGGCTGGTCGCCGGCCGGTGCGACACCAACATCATCATGTTCGAGCTCGACCCGTCGCTGGGCGGCGCCACCGCGTACTGCCGCGAGCTGCGAGAGCGTGGCGTGCAGATGTACGCCTTCGGCCCAGACAAGGTCCGTGCCGTAACGCACCTGGGGGTCACGCGGGAGCAGGCCGAGACAACCGCGGCGATTCTTGCCGCGAGAGTGACCACGCCCGCTTGAGAGGCGTAGGCCGAATGCAACGCAACGAAGCGTTGCGTGTTGAAAACGCGTGTTGCCATGGGCCGCCTGGCCGAGAAACTGTTTCTCGACCGTTCTCCGAACGCCCACTTACAGCCTGAAACGCCGACCCGCGGCGTCATTCCCGCCGGCGTTCGCTGATGAGGCGTACGCGCGGTGTGCTGTGAAAAAGTTGCCTGGCTCCCCGTTTTTTCGCCCTCCGGCTAGAGCGTAACGTTACAGTAACGTTTCTTTTCTGGCTGTCTCATCAAACCAGGCGGGGCGATTATGCGACTCACGCATGAGGTGGCGCACGAAGTGGCGCATGAGGCGGCGCGTGTTCCGCCGTGCGACCGTCCGGGCGACCGGGCGGGCAATGCTGTGGCTGGCGAATCCGCAGCGTTGCGAGATCACGCCCCGCAGTTTGATGCCGCGGAGTTGCCGCTGAGCACCCTGGGCGACGGGGCCCAGATCAACGTGCCGCCGAACCGACGTGGCGGCTTGTGGAAGGTGATCAGCGCGGCGATCCGGTGCCCGGAGTGCGGCTCGGCCCGCTCGAAAGCGAGCACCGGCAAGCGGATCAACAGCGAGGGGCTGTGCGAGCACTACCGCGTGTGCTCAAGGTGCGGCCTTCGGTTCCGCGTTGTGCAGGAGTAGCCCTGGCGTGGGCGGTTCCCCGGGCGCCTCCGTGACCGCTTCCCCGAACGCCTGCCCGAGCGCATGAAAAGAGCGGCGAGGATTGCTCCCCGCCGCTCCAAGCCCTTTCCTTCTGGCCGTCCAAGCAGTCACGGCACGGTGCAGCCGGATCAGCGTCGGCGACGCAGCACGACGCCGATGCCCGCCAAGCTGAGCAGGGCAGCCGACGTCGGCTCAGGGACGAGCGACGACACCATGACCGACACGTTGTCGTAGTACATGATGGTGCTGACGCCGGGGCCGGTCGTGGCGCCAAGCTGCAGCGACAGGCCGCCGGAAATGTCGACGTTGGGGATGACGTAGGTGAAGTTGAAGGTGGTCCACTCGGCGGGGTCGCTGCTGATGGCCAAGGGCGCACCGCCGAGGATCGTGCCCGACGAGCCGCCGCCGCCGGCGATCTCAGTAATGACTTCGGCGAATGCCACGCCGCCCGGCACCGCGTACTGGCCGCGGGCGTCGAACGAGATTTCTACCGTTTGCCCAACGGTGAGCTGGCCCTCGGCGAGGTTGTTGGCCTTGATCAGCGAGTTGCTGAAGGCGACGTCGTTGACGATCTCGGCGGCAAACATCCCGCTGCTCGGGTTCGTGTTCACGACGGCCTGCTGATCGCTGGGGCCGGGCACGCCGGTCATGGTCGGCATTCCGCTGCTGCCGAACTGCTGGAAGCCGGTGAAGTCGCCGGTCTCAAACCCGCCGTTGGTGATCAGCTCAATCTGGGCGTGGGCGTTTGGGGTTCCGCAGGCGAGCGCAGCCACGCACAGGCTTGCCAGCAGGGGTGTTCTCGTGAGGCTCATCAGACGGTACTCCTCGGGGCGTCTCCGTATCGGCGAAGGCGGGCCAGCCAACGATGGCACGACCGAGCGGACGCGGATGTGGAAGACAAGACAGGGGGACAGACAAGTTGCGGAGCAGCCTGCCGGTGAACACTCCCGCACGCGGGCTTGGCGTCGTCTTGCGGAGCGTGCCGAAGAAGCTGCTGAGCGGCAACTTATTCGCCCGCAAAGTCTGCCTGTTCGCTATCCGTGCAAAAGCGGGGCACGGCCCCAAAAAGATCGCTTCGCTAGCGGCGTCTTTGCCTGCTGCGCATGCGCGAAGCCGCGTGAGAATCGCCGCTTGGCGCCGGGCGGTATCGCGCCGCGGTGCTCGTTCGTCCGGTGGGCGGTTAGGTCAGGCCCGCCAGCCGGGTTGCTTTCGCCACGCGTTGGATGCCGATCATGAACGCGGCGGTGCGGAGGCTTACCTTCTCGGTGCTCGCCTTCTCCCACACGTCCTCGAAGGCGGCCGACAGCATGCGGTCGAGCTCGCCACGGACGCGGCCCAGGCCCCAGCGGTAGAACTGCCGGTTCTGCGCCCATTCGAAGTAGCTGACGGTCACGCCGCCGGCGTTGGCCAGGATGTCGGGCAGGATGACGGCGCCCGCCGCGTGCAGGACGTCGTCCGCCTCGGGGGTGATGGGGGCGTTGGCGGCCTCGATGATCACGGGCGCCTTGATGCGCCCAGCGTTCTGGCCGCTGATGACGCCGCCGATGGCCGCCGGGATCAGCAGGTCGACGTCCAGCTCCAACAGCGCCGGGCCGTCGATCTCCTCGGCCCCGGCGAAGCCGCGGAGCACGCCGCCAGACTTCCGCGTGTGCCGCACCGCCTGCATCACGTCGATGCCGCCATCGTTGTGCAGGGCGGTGGTGTGGTCGCTGATGGCGACCACGCGGACCTCGGCCTCGCTGAGGAACTTCGCGGCGTGCGACCCGACGTTGCCGAACCCCTGGATGGCGACCCGCGTCCGGTCGGGCTTGCGGCCCATGCGGCCCAACAGCTTGACGGCCAGCGTGCCGACGCCGCGGCCCGTGGCCTCCTCGCGCCCGGGGATGCCGTAGTGCTCGACCGGCTTGCCGGTCACGACGCCGGGGTTGAAGCCGTGGTACTTGGCGTACTGGTTCATGATCCACGCCATCTCCTCGTAGCCGGTGCCCATGTCCGGCGCGGGGATGTCGACGTCTGGGCCGATGACCATCTGGATCTCGTCGACGAACTTGCGTGTGATCTTCTCCTTCTCTCGGGGGCTCAGCGTGCGGGCGTTGACGGCCACACCCCCCTTGGCGCCGCCGTAGGGCAGGTTCACCACGGCGGTCTTCCAGGTCATCAGCGAGGCGAGCGTCCGCACCTCGTCGATGTCGACCTCGTGGTGGTAGCGCAGGCCGCCCTTCATCGGGCCGCGGGCGCGGTTGTGCTGCACGCGGTAGCCGGTGAAGGTCTCCAGGCGGCCGTCGTCCATCTCGACGGGGATCTGGACCGAGACTTCGCGCTCGGGCTGGATCAGCAGCCGGCGGAAGGCGTCTTCCATGTCGAGCCGGTCCGCGGCGATGTTGAAGTACCGCTGGGCGGCCTCGTAGGTCTGCATGGGATGCCGATCTGGGGGATGCGTTCGTTGCCCGCCGGAGTGAGTTTGGCCGCCGGGCCGCCCGTTGGTGGCCCCAACTGTAGCGCTTAGCCGCAGGTGTCACAATGCCGAGGTGCGCCGGCCGGCCGTTCGTGGCAGGCGCCGCGGCGAAGGCTTAGACTGAGG
>JBCCQL010000147.1:0-7423 GCA_039024355.1 Planctomycetota bacterium | reverse complement strand
CTTCCGGCTACGCTTCCAGCGAGCCGAGCGGGCGAACCCCTAGCGCTGACATAAAAGCTGGTGCTGACAGTGGGGGCTGGTCACAGGGCCGAACAGGCGTGGGCCAGCGGAAGAAAAAATTAGCCGCGCGAGGAAGTTCCGCAGGCATGCGGTCAGCCCGCCAGCCGTGGCGGCTGTTTGGTTGCGCACCTCACGCCCCCCGCACAAGGTCGCGGATTGCGACGCACAGCCGCGGCCAGCCGGTTATGATTCGGCCCGGCCGCCCAGCGCGGCCAAGCGCGGCGGCTTCAACACACCACAACACGCCCCAGCGGCGAGAAAAGGTTTCTCCGATGAATCGCATCTTTGCCTTGGCTTTCTCTGCGGCCTTGCTCACGGCCTCCAACGGCTTGGCCGTCACCATCTACGACGAAGACGTCGACGGCGACCTGTCGGGCGACTTCACCATGCCGACCGTCGTGACACTCGGCTTCGGCCCGAACAGCGTCTCTGGCCAGATGGGCCAGAACGGCAGCACCGGCGCGTCCAACGGCTCGGACGGCGACTTCTTCCGCTTCACCGTGCCGGCCGGGGCGGAGGTCACCGAGATCTTCGTCGACGAGTACGAGACCACCGAAAACCAGAGCTTCCTGGGCTACCGCGGATCGCCGTTCACGTCGCTCGGCAGCACGGGGGCGATCGACGGGTTCGAGCTGTTCAGCGACGGGCCCGCCAACATCATCGGCGCGCTGACCGGCCTGCCGGCCCTGGGCCCGGGCGACCACTTCTTCTGGGTGCAAGAGACGTCGCCCGTGACGGTCGACTACACGCTCCGCTTCACCGTGGTGCCCGAGCCCGCCGGCCTGCTGCTGGCGTGCCTGGCCGGCCTGGGCCTTGCCGCCCGCCGGCGGTAGCTGAGCCGCCAGCGGCGGTGGCCAATCAATCTATGTGCGCCGTCACGCCACCGGCAGGGGCCCCGCGGCGACAAGCTTCTTCTGAGCGGCGTCGACCACCAGGTTCAGCCCCTCGAGCGTCCTGGCGCCCAGCAGCAGAAAATCGGCCGGCTCGGCAAAGACGACCTCGTCGACCGTAAACGTCCCTGCGACGTGCAGCACCGCGAACCCAACCGGCCGCGTGATCTCTTCGCCGTTGGCCATGACGAAGTGCCGGTCTTTCTTCTCACGTTCGACCCCGATCTGTTCGAGCAGCGAGGCGGTCACCCAGGTGTACTCGCTACCAGTGTCGACGAGCATCTGCGGCACGCTGATCTCGCGATCGCGGTCAGCGATATCGGCGACGCGGGCTGCGGTGCTGAAGGTTCCCACAACAAACGATACCACAAGACTTCGTGCAGACTCTCTGCGTCTCTGCGAGAGGCTTATTGGGTTTGGTCTCTCGCAGAGGCGCGGAGGCGCAAAGAGGCCAGAAATAGGTTAGCTTGCACTCACGGATGGGTTTCGTGCTTCCCAATCCATTGAGGTTCGACATGCGACCGGAATATACGCAAGCCGTGGACGCCGCCCGTTGGGGGCTATCGTTTTGGATCATGGTGGGACTGCCGGCGATCTTGATTTGGGGCGTCGTGCTATCAGCCGCGTTTCGTCGAGAACGTCACAGCTGGGCCGCCATCCTGTTCGCAACCTTGGCCGCGTCCGCTGTCTTCTGGTTCGCTGGCGTCGTTCACGTGAGGTATGTGCAACAAGTCAAAGGGAAACACATGCAAACCTCCGATGAGCAGATGGATTGGTCAGCTGATACAGGAGTTGTTTTCGCGCCGATCACTCTCATGCCGATGGCGATCATCTATTGTGGCTTGCACCTTACGCCTGCCCTTTGTGTCTACGTAGTAGCACGCCTCTTCCCGGGTAGTCTCGTCCGACCGGCTGAGGACGAAGAGCAAGCGGCCACGAACGCGTCGGCGCCGCTATCGGACAACCCCTACGCTTCCCCTGGGTCATCGCTTTAAACCTCTGGGTGGCAACCCTCTCTGCGTCTTGGCGACTTTGCGTCTTGGCGTGAGGCAAATCGGGTTGTTTTCACGCAAAGGCACGGAGGCACAAAGACGCGGTGAGGGATTAGCGTGCTTCACTCATCCGTCACGCACCCCTCGCTCGCGGTCTTTACGTTCTTGATGTATTTGTACAGGGTGCCGCGGGTGGCTTTGTACGGGGGGGCGGTCCAGGCGGCTTGGCGGCGGGCCAGCTCGGTGTCGCTGACGCCGAGGGTGATGAGGTTGGCCTCGGCGTCTAGCGTGATGGGGTCGCCGCTCTGGGCCAGCGCGATGGGGCCGCCTAGCTGGGCCTCCGGCGTGACGTGGCCGACGATGAAGCCGTGGCTGCCGCCAGAAAAGCGGCCGTCGGTGATCAGGGCGACGTCCTTGCCCAGGCCGGCGCCCATGATCGCGCTGGTCGGCGTGAGCATCTCCGGCATGCCGGGCCCGCCCTGCGGCCCCTCGTAGCGGATGATGACGACGTCGCCCTTGGCGATCTTGCCCGCTTCGAGGGCGGCGAGCATCTCTTCTTCGCTGTCGAAGCAGTTGGCCACGCCCTCGAACCGCAGCCCCTCTTTGCCGGTGATCTTGGCCACCGCGCCGCCCGGGCAGAAGTTGCCCCGCATGATGCGGATGTGCCCGGTGGCCTTCAGCGGCTTGCCGACCGGCCGCACCACCTCTTGGCCGGCGGACAGGCCCGGCAGCTCGGCCAGGTTCTCGGCGACGGTCTTGCCGGTGCACGTCAGCTGGTCGCCGTCCAGCAGGCCGGCGTCGAGCATCTGCTTCATCACGGCCGGCGTGCCGCCCACGGCGTGCAGCTCTTCCTGCACGAATCGGCCGGAGGGCTTCAGGTCCGCCAGGTACGGCGTCGTGTCGGCCACGGCCTGGAAGTCGTCGATCGTTAGCTCGACGTCGAACGACCGGGCGATGGCCAGCAGGTGCAGCACCGCGTTGGTGCTGCCGCCGGTGACCATGATGTAGCGGATGGCGCCCAGGAGCGACTCGCGCGTGACGATGTCGCGGGGCTTGAGGTCGCGCTCCAGCAGGTGGCGGACCGCGGCGGCGGCGCGGCGGCACTCGGCGGTCTTGTCGGGGTCCTCGGCCGGGATGCTAGAAGAGTAGGGCAGCGACAGGCCCATCACCTCGATGGCCGACGCCATGGTGTTGGCCGTGTACATGCCGCCGCACGCGCCGGCCCCGGGGCACGACTTCTGGACGATCTCCTTCCGTTCTTCTTCGGTGATGGCGCCGGCGAGGAACTGCCCGTAGCACTGGAAGGCAGAGACGATGTCCAGCTTCTCGTCCTCGTCGGCCGGCCCCTCACCTGCGGCGCCCTCCCCGTCACGCGTCCCACCCCCCGCCCCCCGCCCCACGCGGCGGAAGCCGGGCTTAATCGTCCCGCCGTAGATCATGATCGCCGGTCGGTTGAGGCGGCCCATGGCCATGACGCAGCCGGGCATGTTTTTGTCGCAGCCGGGCAGGGCGACCAGGGCGTCGTACCACTGGGCCTGCATGACGGTCTCGATCGAGTCGGCGATGATGTCGCGGGACTGCAGCGAGTACGACATGCCGCTGGTGCCCATCGAGATACCGTCGGACACGCCGATGGTGTTGAACCGCATCCCCACTAGGCCGGCCGGCTGCATGCCCGCCTTCACCTCGCCGGCCAGGTCCATCAGGTGCATGTTGCAGCTGTTGCCCTCGTACCACACGCTGGCGATGCCCACCTGCGGCAGGTCCATGTCGGCCTCGGTCATGCCCGTGGCGTAGAGCATGGCCTGGCTGGCGCCTTGCGACTTGGGCTGGGTGATGTGGCGGCTGTACTTGTTGAGCATCGCGGGGTGGGGAGGGGTGGAAGGGGGACGAGGGACGGGGGGACGGGGGACGGGGGGTGCGGGGTGAAGGGTGAAGGGTGAAGTGGGGCTCGAGGGACGGGGGGCGAGGGGACTGGCGGCGCTCGCCTGCGTGGCGGTTGGTTGCTACTTCTCTGCCGGCCTCGATTGTACTGGCGGCGGCGGCGGAGACGAACGGACTTGCGGCCCGCCACGCCCGGCGGCTACGCTCCGCGCCATGCGCAAGCCGTCCAATCAATCGGCGTTTGCCACACCGCGACCGGGCGACGCAGGGCTGCCCGGCTGGATTCCGCCGGCGGCGGTGGCGGGCGCCGTGCTGGTGCTGCTGCGTGGCTTTGACGGGGCGGCGGCCGTGCTGTGGCTTCAGCTGCACACCCTGGCGGCGTCCGTGCTGGGCGGGCCGGAGTCGGTCCGCGTGGTGCTGTGGCAGACGCTGCCGCTGGCCCTCTCTGCCGCGGCCGTGGCGTACCTGGTCGCCGGCGGGCGCTTGGCGTTCGACGGGCCGTGGTCCGTGGTCGCCGTGGCGGCGATTGTCCTTGCCGGTGCTTGGCTGGGCAGCGGTCTGCGGCAGGCGGTAGAAGGCCGTGGCGTCGCGGCGACCGCCGCTGCCGATGGGAGCGAACCAGTCGCCGCGGGCGCCGCCGCAAACTCGACGCCCGCCGCCGTCGCGCCGCTGCCGGTCTTGCCAAAGGCGAATGGCGTGATGGGCATCGTGGCCGCGGCCATCAACCAGCTGCTGGGCTACCTGGCGGCGTACCGGCCGCGGGTGTTTGCCGCGTCGCTGCTGGCGGGCGGCTACGTCGGCTGGTCGTGGCAGCGGCGGATCGCTCGCTGGCGTGGCCGCTGGGAAGCCTGGGCCACCGCCCGGCCGGCGTCGGCGGCCCCAGAGGCCGTCACCACCGCGGCGCCCAGCAGCAAGAACCGCCCGCCCGCGCCCGAGCGTCACAACAAAGCCGCGTAACGCCCGCGCGCCACCCAGCACCATCGCCTTCGACCCGCCACCTCCCACCTCGCGCCTGCCCTACGTGGAGCCAGCATGCCGCCCGAGTTCTTGTACTTCGACCTGGGCAACGTGCTGCTCACCTTCTCGAACGAACAGATGTGCCAGCAGATGGCCGCCGTGAGCGGCGTGTCGGCAGAGCGGGTGCGTGAAGCGATCTACCCGTACGGCGACACACGCGACCCGCAGTGGCGGTTCGAGGCGGGCGGCTACACCGAGGACGCGTACTACGCCTTCTTCTGCCAAGCCGTTGAAGCCACGCCGCCGCGGGCGGAGCTCGAAGTGGCCTGCGCCGATATGTTCGCTCCCATCGAGGCGACGCACCGCTTGGCCGAGGGCTTGGCGGCCGCCGGCTGCCGGCTGGGGCTGCTCTCCAACACCAACGCGTGGCACTGGCGGTTTGTGCTGGACGGCCGCTTCGCCGCGCTTAATCGGGCGTTTGGCGTGCAGGTGACCAGCTTCGCCGTTGGGGCGATGAAGCCCGACCGCAAGATCTACGACGCCGCCATCGCCGCGGCCGGCTGCGAGACGGGCCGCATCTTCTTTACCGACGACCGGCCGGAAAACGTCCAAGGCGCCCTCGACGCCGGCATGGACGCGGTGCTGTTCACCGGCGCCGAGCAGCTAGCGGCAGACCTCGCAGAGCGGGGCGTCACGCCGGCGTAGGCCCGCTGCGGGGGCGGCCGCATTGGCAAACCGTGTGGCGACCCGCGCCGGTGTTGTTGGCGCCGGGCGGATGCGGTACCGTTCGCGCGGCGGGGAGGACGCCCGCCAACAGCTCATCAGGCACGCCTGCCATCAACAGCGCCGGGCAACGGAAGGCCAATCGATGCGGACCGGCGTTTTCTTGCCCAACTGGATCGGCGACGTCGTCATGGCGACGCCCGCCGTGCGTGCCCTCCGCCGGCAGGCCGACGACACTGGCGGGCAGCTCTTCGCCATCGCCAAGCCCTACGTCGCCAGCGTGCTCGAGGGCCTGGGCTGGGTCGACGGGACGATCTGCAGCAAGCGCGGCGCCGGGGCGGGAACCGAGCGGCAGCCGCCGCTCTTCCGCCGGCTGCGTGACGCGCGGCTCGACCGCGTGGTGCTGCTGACCAACTCGCTGGGCACCGCGTGGGCGGCGTGGCGAAGCGGTGTGCCAGAACGCATCGGCCTGGTGCGTGAAGGCCGCGGGCCGCTGCTGACCACCCGCGTGTACGAGGCCCGCCGCCGCGGCCGCCGGATCGAGGCGCCGGCCATCGACTCGTACCTGACGACGGCCTACGCCGCCGGCGCCGACTACCAGCCGCCGACGCTGCAGCTCGCCACCACCGCCGAGGACGAACGCTTGGCGGACGAGGTTTGGCGCCGGCTCGGCCTGCCCGCCAGCGGGCCCGCCAGTGGATTGGCAGGTGGGTCCGTGGTGGTGCTCAACTCGGGCGGCGCGTTCGGCGCCGCCAAGAGCTGGCCGGTGGAGCACTTTGCCGGGCTGGCCGCCCGCTTCGCCTCGTCGGGCCTGCACGTGCTGGTGAACTGCGGGCCGGCCGAGCGCGACGCGGCACGCCAGATCGCCCGCGGCGCCAACTCGCCCCGCGTGGTGAGCCTGGCGGACTGGCCCGCCGCCGACGCGTGGAGCGTCCCCCTCGGCTTGTCCAAGGCGGTGATCCGGCGGTGCCGGCTGCTGGTCAGCACGGACAGCGGGCCGCGGTTTTTTGGCGTTGCGTTTGGTAGGCCCGTGGTCTCGCTGTTCGGCCCGACGGGCCACGCCGCCACGCGGACGCACTACCCGCTGGAGACGCCCCTCGCGCTCGACATGCCGTGCCGCCCGTGCATGAAGGCTTCTTGCCCGCTGGGCCACCACCGCTGCATGCGCGACCTCTCGGTCGACCGCGTCTACCGAGCCGCCCAAGACCTGCTCCGCCGCACCGCCGCGGATGGGATTCCGCAGGCGGCTTGAACGCGACACGCGGGCCTAAATGCGACGCAGGACGGTAGGGGGATCGGGGGGATGGTTGGGGATTGGGGGGATGATGGTCCGGTGGGTCTACGTTGGGCGTTAGATGCTCGGCCGAAGACGTAAAAGTTGGTGGCCTGTGGGCCGACTCGATGCGTTTGGTTGCAGCCGAATGGGGTGAGCCAGGTTGATGGGGCCTGGGCGGCTCAACCCGCAGGACGGTCATGGGCCGTGCCGCCGGCGGTGTCGTCATTTTCCCGCGCGTCGGTCTCTTCTGCGTGGGGTTTGGGGTCTCGGTGTGCCGCTGGGTGGGCGATTCGTAGACAGAATCGGCGGCGCCGAATAGGCTGCAAGCACGCCCTAGGCGGCAAGGTCGATCCTTTGCCGCTTTCGCCGCTCTTCTCAGGGCGGGGCGTAGGAACAAGCCCTCCGAAACGGTTTCGCTAGGCGTCGGCGGATTAGCTGTCTAGCCGCCGCCGGCCGGGCCGTGCCCCGTACCGATTCGCCACCCCGGACACTAGCGATGCGCACCCTCCGACGCCCCAGCCCCTTCAAGTTTTCGCGTGGCAGATTGATGGCGTTGGCCGCCGCGGCCGCCCTCGTGTGCCCGGCCGCGGCGCCGGCCAGCACCATCGTGCGGTTCAACACGGTGCTGGGTGACATCGACG
>JBCCQL010000146.1:0-7431 GCA_039024355.1 Planctomycetota bacterium | reverse complement strand
CCGCCCGGCGGCTACCATACAGAAGCTAACACAACCAGCCCCGCGGGGCAGCACGCCGCGGGAAGACTCTTCACGGAAACCTTGGGACAGGCACCCGCATGAAAAAGGTCAAAACGGGCGGCGGTTGGCCGGCGGTCTGGTACACGTGGCGGAAGGCCCAAGAGTCGGGCGGCCTGTTCAAGTTCTGGCGGGCCATGCGGAGCCGCAACACGTGCAAGACCTGCGCCCTGGGCATGGGCGGCCAGAAAGGGGGCATGGTCAACGAAGCCGGGCACTTCCCGGAGGTCTGCAAGAAGAGCATGCAGGCGATGGCGGCCGACATGCAGGGCGCCATCAAGCCCGAGTTTTGGGAGCGGTTTGGCGTGCGCGAGATGCGGGCCATGAGCCCGCGGGAGCTCGAGCACTCGGGCCGCCTCGTCTCGCCCATGCTGTACGAGCGGGGCGGCACGCACTACCGCCCGATCTCGTGGGACGAGGCCTACGACCGCATCGTCAACAAGCTGGTCGAGACAACGCCCGACGAGACCTTCTGGTACTTCAGCGGCCGCAGCAGCAACGAGGCGGGCTTCCTGCTGCAGGTCTTCGCGCGGCTGTTCGGCACCAACAACGTCAACAACTGCAGCTTCTACTGCCACCAGGCCAGCGGCGTTGGCCTGACCAGCATCACCGGCAGCGGCACCGCCACGATTGTGCTGGAGGACCTGGACGAGGCCGACATGGTCTTCGTCATCGGCGGCAACCCCGCGTCGAACCACCCGCGCCTGATGCGGACGCTGATGGACCTGCGGCGCCGCGGCGGCGAGGTGGTGGTGATCAACCCGCTGGTCGAGACCGGCATGGTCAACTTCAGCGTGCCGAGCGACCCGTGGAGCCTGCTGTTCGGCACCGAGATCGCCAGCCTGTACGTCCAGCCGCACATCGGCGGCGACCTGGCGCTGCTCACCGCCGTCGCCAAGCGCGTCGTCGAGATGGGCGCCCACGACAAGCTGTTTGTCGAGAACCACACCAACGGCTGGCCCCAGCTCCAGGAGCGTCTGGCCGCCGCGTCGTGGGACGAGCTGGTGGCCAAGTCGGGCGTGCCGCGTGCCGAGATCGACGAGATCGCCACGCGCTACGCCAAGGCCAAGCGGGTGGTGTTCAGCTGGACGATGGGCATCACCCACCACGCCAACGGCGTGCAGGGCGTGCAGGCGATTGGCAACCTGGCGCTGCTGCGGGCCATGGTCGACAAGCCGGGCGCGGGGCTGATGCCGATCCGCGGGCACTCGAACGTGCAGGGCATCGGCTCGGTGGGCGTGACGCCCAAGCTCAAGGACGCGGTGCTGCACCGCCTGCAGACGCACTACAGCGTCGAGCTGCCCAAAACCCCCGGCCGCGACACCATGGCCTGCATGGAGGGCTCGGCCAGCGGCGAGCTGAAGACCGCCTTCTGCCTGGGCGGCAACCTGTACGGCTCGAACCCCGACGCCCAGTTCGCCGACCACGCGCTCTCGCAGCTCGACCAGCTGGTGATGCTCAACACCACGCTCAACACCGGGCACGCCAGCGGCCTGGCCAAGGAGACCATCATCCTGCCCGTGCTAGCCCGCGACGAGGAGCCGTACAAAACGACGCAGGAATCGATGTTCAACTACGTCCGGCTGAGCGACGGCGGGCCCAGCCGGCTGGAGGGTCCGCGGGGCGAAGTGGACATCATCGCCACCATCGCCGAGCGGGTCGCCGAGCGGCGTGGCGACACCGGCGGCGGGCTCTCGGTCATCGACTGGCGGTCCATGCAGGACACGGGCAAGATCCGCCACGCTATCAGCAAGATCATCCCGGGGTGGGACCGCGTCGAAAAGATCGACAAGACCCGCGAAGAGTTCCAGATCGACGGACGCACCTTCCACAAGCCGACGTTCGCCACCGACAACGGGCGGGCGAACCTACACATCCACCCGCTTGAGGAGCTGAAGGGCGCCGGCGAGAACCAGCTGCGGGTGATGACGATCCGCAGCGAGGGCCAGTTCAACACCGTCGTGTACGAGGACTACGACCTGTACCGCGGTGTCGAGGGGCGGTACGTCATCCTGATGCACCCGGACGACATCGCCCGTTTCGGCCTAGAACCCGACGACCCGGTGACGGTCTACGGCCCGGCCGGCAAGATGGAGCACGTCCGCGCGACGGCGTTCCCCAACATCCGCGCGGGCAACGCCGCCATGTACTACCCCGAGGCGAACGTGCTGGTCGACCGCCACCTCGACCCCGACAGCAAAACGCCTGCCTTCAAATGCGTGATTGTCACCATCCAGAAGCAAGCGCCGGTCGTGGTGTCACCGCCGAGCCTAGAGGCGGCGTCGGTGTAGGCTCGCGGGTGGCGGCGGGAGCTTGGCGTGGCCCACCAAAGCAGGGAGGCGTGTTGCCGATGTCACAGCAGCGCTTGAGTTGGTGTATCCGTTTCGCCGCGTGGTGTTCCCCGCGGCGGCGTCGGGCTGCATCGACGATGCACCGCGTCGCTTGCTTCGCCCTCCTTGCCGCGGATAAGACCGCTTCGCCATCTGGCTACACCAGTTCAAGTGCTGCTGTAGTGCGATCGATCCGCTTGCTGCAGGCGCTAGGCGTTTGCGGCGTGCTCGCCGCGGCCACGCTGGGCGCCACACACGTAGCTGCCGATGATTGGCCGCAGTTCCGTGGGCCCAGCCGCGATCTCAGCAGCAACGAGCAGGGGCTGCTCAAAGAGTGGCCGGTCGGAGGGCCGCCGCGGGCGTGGCTTTTCCAAGACTGCGGCGTTGGCTACGGCGGCCCCGCCATCGCCGACGGGCGGCTGTACGTGCTCGGCGGCCGTTCCGGGGCCGCAACGCTGATTGCCATCGACACCGGCACGGGCCAGGAGGTCTGGTCCCGGCGGCTTGGCCAGGAGTACGACAACGCCTGGGGCAACGGGCCCCGCAGCACGCCAACCGTGGATGGCGACCGCGTCTACTGCCTTACCGGCCGCGGCGACCTGGCGTGCGTGGCGGCGGCCGATGGGTCGGTCGTGTGGCAGGCCAGCATGCAAGAGCTGGGCGGCAGCATCCCGGTGTGGGGCTATTCGGAATCGCCCCTGGTAGATGGCGGCACGGTGCTGTGCACGCCCGGCGGGCCGGAGGGTTCCGTCGCCGCCCTCGACAAGCTGACGGGCGAAGTCCGCTGGCGGTCGACCGACGTCACCAGCCCGGCGCACTACGCGTCGATCGTGCCGGCGACGCTCGCCGGCACGCCGCAGTACGTGCAGCTGCTGCCGGACCGCCTCGTCGGTCTCGCAAAAGCAGACGGCGCCCTGTTGTGGGAGGCCGCTTGGCCAGGCCGCGTCGCCGTGGTGCCGACGCCTATCGTCGACGGCGACCGCGTGTATGCGACCAGCGGCTACGGCGTCGGCAGCATGCTGGTAACGGTAGACGCGGGCGGCGGCGTGAAGCAGCAGTACGCCAACAAGGTGATGAAGAACCACCACGGCGGCGTCATCCTGCTCGGCGGCCACGTGTACGGCCACTCCGACCGCGTCGGCTGGGTCTGCCAACACCTGGTGACGGGCGACCGCGTGTGGCGCGAGCGGTCGGCGCTAGAAAAGGGCTCGCTGGGCTACGCCGACGGCATGCTGTACCTGCTGGGCGAGGCGACGGGCGACGTCGTGCTGGTGCGGCCCACGCCGGAGGGTTGGCAAGAGCGGGGGCGTTTCACGCTCGACCCGCAGACCAAGATCCGCAAGCAGCGTGGCGCCATCTGGACGCACCCCGTTGTGGCCGGCGGCAGGCTGTACCTGCGCGACCAAGACCTGCTGTACTGCTACGACGTCCGCGACCCTGCCGCCGCCACGCCGTGAGCATCGCCGGCCGCCTAAAAGTGCGAACCGGCCGCACGTTAGCGTGCCCGTGTCATTCCGCCGGGGAAGCAGTCTGGGGCGCCACGGTTTTTGCTTCGGACGTTGCTTCTACAGCGGTCGCGCTATCGCCGCTGGGTAGCCTGATCTCGTAGTGGGCGATCAGCTGGTGCCGCTCGTAGGAGAGCAGGTAGAGGTGCACCAGCTTAGGGTCGCGGTCGTCGCGGTGGATCACCGGCCCGTCGATCGCCATCGCGTGGTGATCGACCCACCGGCCCGCAGAATCCAGCACGAAGCTGTAGTACGGGCTGTCGGCCGGCGGGTTGGCGGTGAGCTCTGCGTAGTCTTGGTAGAAGGGCGGCACGCCGATTCCCATCGGCAGGTAGTACCCGGCGGGGTACTCGTCGCGCGGCAGCACCGGCGCGGCTGCTAGTTCGAGCCCGCCGATGACGATGCGTGTCTGCTCCCCGCCGGCGCCGGTGTAGCTCAGCTCGAGCTCGTCGAGCTGTGCGCCGTTGAGCCGGGACTTGACCCGCCGGTGCACACAGCCGGTGAACTCGGCCAGCCGGCCGTAGTCGTTCCCCCAGGGAATGCCCGTGTCGTAGTAGCCGGGCGGCGTGAAGGTAGCGAAGCGTACGGTGTCTCGTCGCTTGACGAAGTCGCCCCACACCCGCACGCCCGGCGCCTGGGTTGTCCGCCGCTTGCGCACCTGCTCGCCGCCGAAGCGGACGGGCTCGTCCGGGTCGAAGGCGGCAGCCACCAACTGCTCGCTGACAACCTCCCGGAGCTTGCCGAGCGAGATCTGGTTGCCGGCCGGGTCGAGCCAGTGCTCCATCCGGTAGAAGTTGAGGTCCTCCCAGTACGACAGGCCCGTGTTCTGCTCCCACAGCCGCTTGTACTCGCCCATCGGGAAGGTGAACCAGCCCTGGTAGTACATCCGCTTGCCGGCGGGCGTCTTGTGAGACAGCAGCACCTCCCACAGGCCGGCGTTCAGGCAGTTCTTCGCCAGGGCCGCCATCGCCAGGTTCTCGGCTTCCCAGCCGTCGCCGCCGGTGACTTCCACAGCGTCGGCGCCGGGGAAGAAGCTCACCTGCTGCCGGTTCCACTCCCGGTCCGTCAGGGCGATGCGTCGCAGGCCGGCGTCCTCGGCCGCGTACGCCGGCAGGCCGGGCGTCATCAGGCTGACGTCCACGTTCTTGATCGCCACCCGCGCGACGTGCGGCTCGAGCGGTTCGAAGACGAAGTCAAACCGCCGCTCGTCCCGCTTAACCAGCCGCAGCCGCCGGCCGTTGTACTGGCTGTAGTGCGTGCTGCGGCCGGCCGGGTCTTCGCCGTACTCTAAGGGCGCCAGCTCGCGGACCGCTACGTCGATTTCATCGCCCGTGACGTAGCGAGAAAAAAACCAGCCGGCGCCGGCCAGCATGCCGGCCGCCATCAACCCCGCGGCTGCTAGCGCCGTCCGCCGGACGCGGCGCCAACGCGGCGGGGCGGGCTGCGTGCCCGTATCGGGCTGGCTTCCACCCTGGCTTGGAACGGCTTGCGTCATGGCTTGTGGACCCGCAGCCAAGCGGTCGTCGGCGTCACTCCGAGGCCGGGGCCGCCTCGGCATCTTTCGGCAGCTTTGGGCGGAGGACCATCCGCACGGGCGTGCCCAGCGGCGGGATGTTCTCGGTGAAGGCCTCAAACAGCAGCCCGCCATTGGCCTGCGTGCTCTCCGCGGGCACGTCCAGCATGGCGGAGCCAAAGTTCGAGACGCAGATAAAGTCGCCCCCTTCGGCCATGTAGAACTCTTCGCCGGTGTCGGGGTGCTTCCACAACCCGCTGCCGGCGAAGACCCAGACCTGCGACATCGCCTTGCCGGACTCGACGTCACGCACCCACTGCTGGGCGGGCGTGGACTTCATCTGCCCGTCGGCGCCACGCCACCGGACCTCGATGGCGATCTCGGCCCCGGTCGGCGGCTGATAGTCATCCTCTCCCCAACGCACCGGGCTGCCGGGTTCGGCGCCGAGGCTCAGCAACGCGGCGTGCGCGGCGAACGCCTGGGTGTTGGCCGACACCACCGATTCGTGCTCCTTCGTGTTCGGCAGGCAGGCGAACATCTCGAGCATGCCGCGGCGGAGCGACACCGCCCCGTCGATGATCACCTCACCCCGCTCTTTGTGGACCCAGATGTCGTAGTCGGGCGAGAGCCGGGTCGCCCCCTCCGGCGCGGGGAGCTTGGGCAGCGGCTCCCGCGGGGGCTCATCCCAGGCGTCTTCCCCGTCGCCCTCGGCCGCCTCCGAGCCGCCCGCCGCTGCGGCCTCGTTCTCCATCGTCGCCGCGGCGCCGCCGTCTTCTGTGGCGGGCATCGGCGTGGCGTCGGCTTCGCCGTCGCCGGTCGGTTCAGGATCGGTGTCGGTCGCGGGGCCGACCGGCCGCAGCGCCTTCGGCTCGCTGGCGGGCGCTGGTTCCGCAGCATCGCCACCCTTGGGCGGGGCAGTGGAGGCGACCGCTTGTTCGCTGGCGATCGGAACCGCCGAACTGCCACAGCCCGGCATCCAGGAGATCGCTCCAAGCAGCAGCGCCGCCATGGCCCACCGGCTTCCGGCCGCAGCCAACCGCGCCTGCCAACGCCATGGCCCACGGCGAGATGGGCACAGTGCTGCAGCGCCGGCCGTGGCTTGGGTTCTTGGATGGCGATACATTCTGGGCCCCGCCTTGGGTGTGTGGTGGCGACAATCCTGCTTGCGAACCGCAAGATATCCCACCGCCAACCAATCGGTCTACGTCCCGCGGGGATTGCAGCCGCCCGGGGCTTGCGGCGGGACGGCTGAGCAATCCGCGCGTGTCGGCGCCCAAGGCGGTCCTGCGCCTTGACGAAGCCCCACCCACACCCCGCTGCTGCCGCGATGAGTCTGGGCCACCTACGAAGCGAACCGGCCGACGAGCCGCTGCTGTGCGAGTGGCCCGCAAGCCGGCTCTGGCACAAATCGGCCCCGGTAAAACTGCGTGCGGCCGCCTCGGCGGTGCCCGGCGGGATAGGGGGCGACACCCAGGCTTGGGCGGCTTGGGGTGGCTTGCTAGACAAGCGGGCGGGCGAGCGACTCCGCCAGGCGCTGCCCGCCGACGCCCTCTCGTGGGGGCTCGACGTACAGGGCAGCGTTGCTGCCCCAGTCTCCGCCGTGCAGCTTGGCCGCCAACCGGGCGGTGAGCTTGCGGCTGAGCTGGCTGAGCAGGCACACGCCTGGCTGGAATCGCACGCGTCGGCCGCGGACGCGTCGATCGACACCATCGGGGCCTCCACGGCGCTGGCGTTGGCTTACCGCTTGCCGTCGGCTGCCGAAGGGCTCAGCACCCGCGCGTGGTGGCGTCTGGCGACCCGGCTGCACGCTATCGCGTCACTCTGGCAGGACGCGCACCTGGGTGCTTCTGCAAGCCGCGAGGCGACGGTGGCTAGTCAGCTGCTGGGCGGCGAAATGGGCATCGTGCTGGCCGCACTGCTGCCTGAGTTGTCGCCGATGCGGAAGCTCCGCAAGCCGTCGCTGGCGGCCTTGGCTGAGGGCATCGCCGCCCACACCGACGATCAGGGCATGCCGCAGGGCAGGCTG
>JBCCQL010000145.1:0-7520 GCA_039024355.1 Planctomycetota bacterium | reverse complement strand
CCGGCGGCCTTCTTTTCGCAATGGGCGTGATCGATCAGCACCTCGCTGAGGTGCGTGTCGACTTGCTCGAACCAACGCGGGCCGGTGGCGGATTTCAGGTGCAGCATGCCGTAGATCATGACCGCCGCCGCCGCGTCCGGCTACCCGCGGTCACGCCTCTGGCGCGTCGATCTCGCGGCGGGCTTGGGCGGCGACGCGGCGGGCGGTGGCGGCCGGTAGCCAGCGTTTCAGGCGTGCGTACCAACGCGCCCGGCGGCCGAGCACAGCGTACAGTTCGCCGCGGCCGGCGGCCCGCAGCAGCCCGTCGGCCACCGCCTGCGGCGTGAGTTCCGCGCGCTCGACAAACCGGGCGGCCGCCCGCGCGATGCCGGCGTGGGCGAATTCTGCGTGGCGGTACAGGCCGGTATCAACCGCCCCCGGCAGGCCGACCGTGACGTTCAGGCCGTTCGGCGCCAGCTCGCCCCGCAGCGACTCGGAGAAGGCGACCAGGCCCGCCTTGGATGCGCTGTAAGCGGCGAAGTTAGGCGGGGCGACCGCCGCGAAAATCGACGCCACGTTGATTACGCCGGGGCGTGGGCCGCCGGCTGGGCCAGGATTAGCCCCGCGCGCAGCGGACGATTCCATCAGCCAAGCCGCCGCCGCCCGGGCGCCGTACATCGCCCCCAGCAGGTTAGTGCGGACCACACGCTGCAGGCTCTCCGCCGGGCAATCGGCTAGGGGCCCGCCGGCCAGCACGCCGGCGTTGTTGATCAGCAGGTCGAGGCGGGGCCAGCGTGCTTGCAGGTTGGCGATCAGACGCCGCCACTGCACCGGGTCGCCAACGTCGAGCGCGACGGCAACGGGCGTAGCGGCGACGGGCGTAGCGGTGACGGGCGCCGCCGCGGCCTGAGCGTTTGGCAGGCGGCGGAGCGAATCGGCCGTCGCCTGGGCCGCCTCGGAATCGATGTCCGCCACAGCGACCGCCCATCCGCCTCCCGCCAACCGCTCGCAGAGCGCACGCCCGATGCCCGAGCCGCCACCGGTGACAATGGCGTACCCCGCCGGTTCGTTGGTGGCGATCGGTCGGCTCACGTGCTGGCAAGTTTAGGGTGGATTCGGAGATGGTGTGAGCGCCGCGGCGTGGCGGAGGCCGGCGCGGCGCAAGTCGACCGCCCACACCAACAGCGGATTCGCTCCAGCCGCCTTGTTGCCGATCGCACACAGCCGGCGGCGCCGGGCCGCTTTGCCTTCGTGGTGAAGGGGCGTCTCGGCTATGATCGCCGCTGCGGCAGTGTGCTGCTGACCGCCTGAGCATAGGCCACGCAACTCTCTGCCGCCGGGCACGGCCAAGCCGCGTATGACGCCGCTTCCCCCAGAAGACGCTCAGCGGGTCGCCGTAGTGATTCCCGCGTACAACGAGGAGCGATCGCTCCCGCTGGTGCTTGCGGACCTGCCGGCCGTTGGCCGCGTGGTGGTGGTCAATAACGCCTCGACGGACGGCACGGACCGCGTCGCCCGCGAGGCCGGGGCCGAGGTTGTCCACGAGCCACGCCGCGGCTACGGGTCGGCGTGCCTCGCCGGCTTGGCGAAGCTGCGGCAAGAGACCGCCACACGCGGCGCCCCGGCCGCGGTGGTGTTTCTCGACGCGGATTACAGCGACCACCCGGAGGAGCTGCCGGCCTTGGTCGGCCCGATCCTGGCCGGCGAGTGCGACATGGTCCTCGGCTCTCGCCTGCTGGGCGAGCGGGAGCGGGGCGCCATGCCTCCGCAGAGCGTCTGGGGCAACCGGCTGGCCTGCTTCCTGATGCGGCTGCTGATCGGCGCGCGGTACACCGACCTCGGCCCCTTCCGGGCGGTGCGGTACGACGCGCTCGAGGCGCTCGGCATGGCCGACACCAACTACGGGTGGACCATCGAGATGCAGATCAAGGCGTCTCGGGCCGGGCTGCGTATCCGCGAGACGCCCGCCCGTTACCGCCGCCGCATCGGCGTCTGCAAGATCAGCGGCACCGTGCGGGGGACGATCAGCGCCGGCGCCAAAATCCTGTGGACGGTCGCCCGTTACGGCTTGCTGGATCGCGGCTGGAAGCCCTCCACCCAGAAGCCCAGGCCCGAAGCGGCATGACGCGACCACCAGCATCGCAGCCGCCAGCAGCGCGGCGGGCGGCGGCCGCCCGTTCTGCCGGGGCGTCGGTTGCTCCGCCCACTGCTCCGCCTACGCCGCCGCGTGCCGCGTGGCTTCCCGGGCGGCCCTGGGACGCGGCGTGGCTGCTCACCGGCGTAGCCGCTGTGATCTACGCCACGCTGCTTGCGCTGGGCCCCAGCCACGCGTTGGCCGTGCCGGCGGTCGAGCGGCCGATGCTGCTGGTGATTGGCTTGTACGCGGCGGCGTTCGTGCCCTGCTGGCTCGCGTGGTGGCTGGCCGTGCGTATGCCGGCGGGCCGTTGGCTGATTGCTTGGGTGCTGGGCACGTCGGTGCTGTGGCGGGCGCTGCTGCTGCCGACGCCGCCGTTTCAAGAGATCGACATCTACCGCTACCTGTGGGACGGCAGGGTCGCCAGCCAAGGGGGCGACCCGTACCGCTTCCCGCCGGCTGCGGTGGTCGCGGCGATCGACCTGGAGCGGGCCGGCGGCGACGTCGACGCGGCTTTCCCGCCGCCGATGCGGCGGCTGGTGCAGGCGGCCACCGCGGGCAGCGGGGCCTACGAGGCCATCGTCCGCGAGGTGCACTTTGGCGCCCTGCCGTCGCCGTACCCGCCGGTCAGCCAAGCCGTGTTCGCCGCGTCGGCGGCGACTTCGCCCTTTGATTCGCCGACGCGCCACCTGAAGTGGCTCAAGGCGTGGCTGACCGCGTTTGACGTTGCGACACTCGGCGTGCTGGTTTGGCTGCTGCGGCTCACCGGCCTGCACCCCGGGCACGCCATCGCCTACGGCTGGTGCCCGCTGGTGGTGAAGGAAGTTGCCGGCAGCGGGCACCTCGACTCGATCGCGACGTTCTTCGCCGTCGCGGCGGTCGCGGCGACCGTGGCGGGCGTGCAGTCGGCTAGGCCCGGCGTGCGGTGGGCGGGCTGTATCGGCGGGGCGTTGGCCTTGGCGCTAGGCGTTGGCGCCAAGCTCTTCCCGGTTGTGCTCGCAACGCTGCTGGTGCTGGTGTGGCTGCGGCGTGATTCTTGGGCGAAGGGCTTGGCCGCCGGGCTGGTGTTCCTCGCCGCGTCCGCGGTGTGCCTGGCCCCGATGTTGGCCGGGGGCCGGCCACCAGAGCCGGACCCCGCCGCCCGTGCAGACGCCGCTGCGGTTGCAGAGCCCGCCGCCCCTGCTGCCGGTCCAATGGACGAGACCGCCATCTTGCCGCCCCCGCCCGGCGACGAGCTTGCGCCCCCCGCAGCCGGCGTGCCCCCGGCGCCGCAGGGCGAGAAGACCGACGGCATTGCCGCCTTCCTCACCGAGTGGGAGATGAACGACCTGATCTTTGCCGTCGTGGTCGAGAACCTTCGCCCGCAGTCCGGGGTCGCCGCGGCACGCCGGCCGTGGTTCGTCATCACCGGCGACGAAACAGCCACGGCCATCACCGCCGCGTGGCGCGACGCCGCGGGCGCCGTTTACCCGCCGGCGATGCTGTGGAGCGATTCGCGGGCGTCGTTCCTGTTGGCGCGGGTGATAACCGCGGCGGTGTTTGTTGCGATCGCGGTGACGCTCGCTTGGCGAGCCGCGGGCCCGTGCAAGGGTGGCGGCTCACCCGCCGGTGCGTTGGCCCTACCGCGTGCCGCGTTCTTGACGCTGGCGTGGTTCTGGCTGCTCGCACCGACGCAGAACCCGTGGTACTGGTGCTGGGCGGCGCCGCTGCTGCCCTTCGCCCGCTGCCGCGCGTGGGCGCTGCTGGCGGCCCTGGCCCTGCTGTACTACCTGCGGTTTTGGCTGCTGGCCCACCGGCCCGGGCCGGGCGTCATGGGCACCGCCTACGACGGCGCGCACTTCTTTTACTTTGTGGTGGCGTGGATCGAGTTCGCCCCGTGGCTGGCGCTGCTGGCGGGTGAATCCCTTTGGCGCCGGCGCCGCTCGGCCGAGTGTGCCACGCTTCACAGACGGTAGCCCGGCCCCCGGCCGACAATCACGCAGCCGCGTCAAGGGCGGCCGACGGCGCCTTCTAACCCCCAACCGGCGATCGCGGCACTGCCGCGGCGCCCGCCGTCGGTCGCCCGACCCGGACCCGGCCGCGTCGGTTGCTCTGCGGCAATCGTCTTGCAAGCCAGTCGTCTTGCAAGCCAGTCGTCCTGCGATTCCCGGCGGGCTTTGACAGGCCGCAGTCGTTTTGCACGACACGCGGCCGATGAATGACGCCACGGCTGGTAAACGAAGAGCGATGAGCGACGTGGATCACCACGCTACGATGCGGCCCCGGCGGACTTTTCTCAGCTCACGACCGTAACGGATCAACACGATGCCCACGCTACCCAACCGGTTATGGTCTTTGGCGGTCACGGCGGCGCTGCTGTGTGCAGCCGGCTACGCGTCGGCACAGAGCGGCAGCGGCGAGCGTCGGCCACTCGCACAGCCACAAGGCTCAGGCTCAGGCTCGGCTAACCAGGGATCCGATTCCCGCGGTTCCGCCGCCCGCGGCTCTGGCGGCGGTGCTTACGGCTCTGGCTCCGGCGGCCAAGGTTCGGCGGGGGCCGGTTCGGCGGCGGCCGGGTCGGGCGCCGGCGGGAGTGGGCGGTACGGCTCGGGTTCGGCGGGCCAGAGGGTGGCCGGGGCGGAGGTCGCCCTCCGCGGGTTCTGCCCGGTGAGCCTGGCACTGAACCGCACCTGGGTGAAAGGCGATCCGGGGCTGGCCGCGGCCTTTGATGGCAAGGCGTACCTCTTCCGCGACGCCAGGGCCCGGCAGGTTTTTGTCGCCAACCCGGTCCGCTACGCGCCCGCACTCGGCGGCGACAACATCGTGGCGTTTGCGAAAACGGGCCGGCGGGCGCCGGGCGATCTGCGTCTCGGAGTCACCACCGGCGGGCGGACGTTTTTCGTCGGCAACCAGAAAGAGCGCGAAGAGTTTCTCGCCAACCCCCAGATGTACGCCGCAGCCGACCTGGCGCTCGGCGGCGACTGCGTGGTGTGCCGCGTCGCGTTGCAGCGTGTGATGCCGGGCTCGCCCGAACTGACCATGGTCTACAACGGCCTGCGGTACCGCTTCGCGGGCGCCGAGCAGCGGCAGATGTTCGTCACCGCCCCCCAGCGTTTCGAGCCCGAAGCCATCGCCAACACGCCGATGCCGGCTCGCGGCGGTTCCGGTGATCGGCCGCCGGCGGGGTCTGGCGGGTCGGGTTCCGCCGGCCGCGGTTCGGAAGTGCGCGGCTCCGATGGCCGAGGCTCAAAGGCACGCGGCTCCGGCGTGCGTGGGCCAGGCGTGCGTGGATCAGACACCCGCGGTTCCGATGCACGGGGTTCCGACGCACGGGGTTCGGAAGCGAGGCCGCCTGTTGGTTTTGGCAGCGGCTCAGGCGGGCGATAAGTCCTTGTTGTTGCGCCGATTCGGTGCGTCTTTCACGATCACGGGCGCCGGTCCGTGCAGCGGTGCTGCCCTAACCGGATGCGACGCAAGAAGAAACCGCTTCAGGCTCTCGCCGCTACGCCGCCTGCCGCGGCTGCTCTTCGCCAAATAGCGCGGCGTACATCGCCGTCGCGGCAGCGTGGATGGCACGCGATGCCGCAGCCAGCAGGCCCGGGTGCTGCGCCTGGAACTTGCCGCGGCACATCTCGCAGGAACGCAAGTGCTGCTCAACGCGTGCAATGGTCGCCTGGTCGAGAACGGCTGGCCGGCGGCCTGCTCCAGGCAACGGGTCGGCGGCCGGCCCTTCCTCGGGATTCGGTCCCGCCAGGTGCTCGGCGTAGCCGGCGAAGTTCGCCATGCACTCGCCGCACTGCATGGGGGCGACGGCCGGCCGCCCGCCGAGCGGCCCGCCGACCAGGCCGCCCGCCACGACCACCGCCGCGGCCGCTACGCCGACGACGCCCGCCGTCTTCACGGCTGCCGCACGCTGAGCCAGGCGGTCCCTGCGGTTGAGTTGTGCCGCGGCCCCGGCGAGCGTCCCGGCTTGGCACGGGGCCCAGCCATCCGCGTCGGCGCCCCCGCCGGCGCCCCTGCCGGCGCCCCTGCCGGCGCCGCTGCCGGCCCCGGCGTCGACTTCTCTGGGCGTTCGGGGTTTCATGGTCGCACCGATTGTCTTGGAAGCGGCCGGGTCGGCCGCCGCGGCAAGCATTGTTGGCTTGAGTATCTTCGGCTGAACAGCGACGCTGCGTCTGTAAGCACCGGCACAGTGGGCCACGCCTTGACGCTGCGTACGCCCCAAACACGGCCGGCGTCCTGAAGGCTTGGACGGCGGTCAGCACCGTTTGCAGCTTACCTGCCACAGCATCCTTGGGTCGGCGCCGTAAGCGGCAACCCAAGCTGCTTAGCGGGGCGAGAGGACGGGCGTGGGCGCCTGGATCAGCTTCGCCAGCGCCGGCAGGTCGGTGATCGAGACCCGCCGCCTGCCGGTTTTGATCCGGCCCTCGGCCTGCAGCTCGCCCAGCAGGACGGTGACGGTCTCACGCGTGCTGCCGATGATGCTGGCCATGTCTTGGTGCGACAGCTTGATCCGCAGCTCCACGCCCTCGCCGGTGTCGTGCCCGTACTGCTCGGCGAGTTCTAGCAGCAGGCTGATCAGCCGTTCGCGGTTGGAGCGGAACAGAAGGTACTTCAGCCGCCGCTCGATCCGGCGGCGGCGGAGGCCCAGCAGCTTGGTGACGCCCAGCGAGACCTGCGGGTGCCGCTCCAGCAGGTCTTGCACGGCGGCGGCGGGCATGAGGATGACGGTCGACTTCTCCACCGCCTCGGCGTACTCCTCCCGCTCGCCGGGGGCGAACAACGCCAGCTCGCCAAAGATCTCGCCCGGCTCGATGAAGGCCAGGATCGCCTGCTTCCCCTCGTCGGTAAAGCTGCACAGCTTGGCCCGCCCCGTGGTGAGCAGCAGCACGCCGTCGGCGTGGTCGGCCGGCAGGTAGATGGGCGCCCCGCGTGGGAACTGCCGCTGCCGGCACTGCGCCTCCAGCGGCCCCAGCTCCTCCGGCGTGAGCTGCTGCAGCAGGCGGCACTGCTTCAGGTACCAAAGCTTCTCCGTCATGGGACTGTGCTCGGGTCGCGGGCTGGCGGGGCGACGGGGCGGCCGGTCGCGTCCCGGGCCGCGGTGGTGGTTGCTGCGGGCGAGGGCCGGCGAGGTGGCGTCTCCGGGAGGCGGCCGGCGGGCGCCGTGTCAGGTGTTTGACGCCGCAGGTGTGCGGCGCCTTACCACAGAAAAGTAAAAATCCTTGCAGGTACAGCGGGTGTTGAGATGGCCGCGCCAACTCAAGGGCCGCTCTGGCCCGTCGCCGTCGCCCAGTACCCGCCGCGTGCGTGGTCGAACACCGCCTCGCGGCCACGCACGTCGTCCATCACGCGGCCGTCGCAGAAGACTTGCCGCCCCAGCACCCAGGTGCGGACGGGCCAGCCGGTGAGCGTCTGGCCGTGCCACGGG
>JBCCQL010000144.1:0-7587 GCA_039024355.1 Planctomycetota bacterium | reverse complement strand
GTACGCATTCCGCCGTACTTCGGGGCGAGCAGTTTTCGTTGCAAGGCACTGCGCAGCCATCGCCGCACACGATCGAAGTTCCTTTCGAACACTCTCGACGCCAACGACCCCAGCAAAATTCGCGCGTACTCGCGCCATTCGCGGGCCTTCCGAAAACCCGCCATGCCGCAACCATCAACGCACCCGGAGCCAAACCTCCGCCGGCGTTACCCGCCCTTGCGTAGCTGCGACGCGCCGCGGCGCCAGTCTTCCGACGCGTTGTAGCCGTCGACCAGCCAGCGGCCGCCCTCGCGCACCAGGCGGAACTCGACGCGGGCGAAGTCGCCGCCCTGCATCCCGCTGCGGCGGTGGCGGGCCTTGACGAAGACGTTGGCGGCAACGGTGGCTGTCTCCGGCGGGCCGGGCGACAGCTCGACCTCGATCTCCCCCGTGCTGCGGGCCCGGTCGATATCGAACTCGGGCATCAAACGCTCGGCGTCGGCACGCATCTCCGCTGCGGTGGGCGTCAGCCGCGCCAGCACGCCGGGCACGTCGTCTGCTTCGATCGCTTCCAGCAGGCCTAGGAGCGCGGCCTGCACCTGCTCGCGTGGCGTGCGGACCTGGTGCTCGATCACCAGCCCCAGGGCCGTCAGCAGCACCACCAGCGCGACCGCCGCCAGCGACGCCCAGGTGCGTGTTGCGTGGTAGACGATGCCGGCCATGGTGAGCGCGACGGCGCCCGCCACGCAGATCACGGCGGGGCTTTCGAATAGCAGCTGCATGGCGTCTTGCGTGTCGTATGTGGCGTGTGGCGTGTGGCGGTCGGGTTGCGGTGCTTGGCTGTGCTGCGCGGTCGTTAGTCGGGTGGCGCCGTAAGTCTACGCTGCCTGCGGATCGACCCTGCCACGCGCGTTGGTTCGCGCCGGTCGCTGCCGATTATTCGCCCGCCCGACAGAACCGCAAGCACGCCGGCGCCGCGGCAACGCGTGCGTATGGTAAAGTCCCGAATGGGCGGAGGGCCCGCTCAGAGCGGTTTGCGGGCGGCCCGGCGTGCGGCACCACACCCCGACGAGGCCCGGCATGGCGGCAACCAAGGACAACCCGCCCGCGATCCTCATCTCGAGCACCGACACCGGGCTGCCCGAGCAGCTGCCCGTCGGCCTGGCCAAGTACACCGGCTTCCGCGAGATGGCGCGGGGCGGCAACGCGCTGCTGCGGTCCTGCTTCGACACGGTGGCCAACCGCACCGTGGCCGTGAAGACGCTGCTGCCGGAGTTCCGCGGCCGGGACCGCGACCGGCGCCGGTTCCTCCGCGAGGCGCGGGTGACCGCCCAGCTGCAGCACCCCAACACGGTGCCCGTCTATGAGATAGGCCACGACCCGGCCGAGGGCCTGTACTTCACGATGAAGCGGATCTCTGGCGAGAACTTTTTTGAGGTGCTCAAGCGGATCGCCCGCGGCGACCAGCGGACCGTCGCCGAGTACCCGGTGAGCCGGCGGGTGGATATCGTCGCCGACGCGTGCCAGGCGCTCGCCTACGCCCACGCCCGCGGCGTGATCCACCGCGACGTGAAGCCGGAGAACATCTGGGTGGGCAACTTCGGCGAGGTCGTGCTGCTGGACTGGGGCGCCGCGAAGGTGTGGGGCCAGCCGGACGACTACGCCGACGCCCCGGCCCAGGGCGGGCGGCAAGGCCACGGCGGTGAAGAGCTTGACAGAACCAACGAGGCAGACGGGCCGGGCGAGCCCGAGCAGTCGCTCACGCTGGCCGACCAGAGGCCCGGGACGCCCCTCTACATGTCGCCCGAGCAGGTCAGCCGCAGCACGCCCGTCGACGAGCGGACCGACGTCTTCAGCACGGGCGTCGTGCTGTACGAGATGCTGACCCTCAGCGAGCCGTTCCGCGGGCGGGCGATCTCTGCCACGTTCGACAACATCCTGAACCGCACGCCGCCGGCGCCCTCGCTGCGTGCCGCGGGGCGAGCGGGCGCCGCGAGCGAGGCCATCCCCGCCGCGCTCGACGCGGTGGTCATGCGGGCCCTGGCCAAAGACCCGGCGGAGCGGCACCAGGGCATGCCGGCGCTGATCGCAGAGCTGCGGGCGGCGATCGATTAGCCGGCCAGCCGCCACGCCGCAGCAGACGACATGCCGAAGACCCTGGGCTCTTGAAGGCGGACGCTGAGCCTTGTGCTTGCCCTTGGCCACCAGCCGCGTACGCCGCTTTTCGAGAAACCTGCGGCTCGGCGGGCTAGAAACACGGGCAAAAGCCTTGACAGAAACGGCACTGCAGGGCCGAAAAACGCAGATTTTTCGTTGCCTCCCCGCAGAAGAGGCCGTATTATGCCGGCTTCGCACGGCGGGGGCTGCCGCGTCACGTTGACGCGGCCGCAGAGCCCGGCAATCGGGCCGCCCCGGCCACGGTTTTTTTCGAGTAGAGACGAGAGTTATGGCTGAAGGCACGATCAAGCGGCTGACCGACAAGGGCTTCGGGTTCATCGACACCGGGAGCGGCGCAGACATGTTCTTCCACCACTCCGCGGTAGAGGGCGTCGCCTACGACGACCTCCGCGAGGGTCAGCAGGTGGAGTTTGAGCCCGGGCAGGGCCCCAAGGGCCCCCGCGCTGAGAACGTCCGCCTCGTCTGAGTCGGCGTAGCACCGCGGTGCGGTGCAGGCGTGCCCGCGAGCTTCGCGCCCGGCCACGCCAACCACTCACAAACCGCCCGGCGGCCACGAGCCGCCGGGCGGTTTTTCAATGCGCTCACCGCGCCTGCTCGGCGGCCCGCCCGCGATCACCGGCCGCCCGCTGCTCGAACCCGCCAGCCAGATGCTCCTCCAAGAAGGCGACCACGGTCGCTCGGTACCGCTCCGGCTGCCAGTAGGCGAAGTTGCGGTGACCCAGCCCGTCGAACCAAACAAGCTGCTTCGGCTCGGCCGCCGCGGCGAACAGCCGCCGGGTGTCGGCGGGCGTTGTCTGCTTGTCTAGATCGCCGCCGACGATCATCACCGGGCAGCCGAGTTCGGCCACCGTGTCCACCGGCCGCAGGTCGCTCACGCGCACGCCGGTGCGTGGCTCTAGCTGCACGAGCAACGCCCACGACGCCAGCGGCTTCAAGGGGCCGAGCCGTGCCGCGCGATTCGCCACGGCCGCATCGATCGACGGGAAGACCGCTTCGAGCACCACCGCGTCGGCGTCCAGCGGGGCGGCGAGCGCCGTGGCCGCCCCGCCGAGCGAAAAGCCCACGACACCGATCGGCTCGCCCGGGCGCCGCTGGCGGGCGAACGCGACCGCCGCCCGCACGTCGTGCCGCTCGAGGTGGCCCAGGGCGATAAACGCGTGGCCTCCGTCGCCGCGGCTCTCACCGTGGAGCCGCAGGTCGATCAGCAGGGTCGAAAACCCCGCCTCGGCAAGGAGGCGGGCGCGGTGGACCTGAGACTTGCGGTTCGACCGGATGCCGTGCACCAGCACGATGACGCCACGCCCCGGCCGCCCCCCGTGGAACCACCCGGCGATGGTCGCACCGGATTCGCTTGGGAACGTGACGTCCTCAACCGCCAAGCCATCCGGCCGCCTGTCGATCGCCGCCGGCCGCGGCGCGAGCATCTGCCCGGCAACGTGCCAACAGCAGGCGGCTCCGGCCACCAAAACGACGGACGTCGCAAAGGCAAGCCGCTTCGCGAACTTAAGCCAGCGTGCGCCCGTAGCTGTCGCGGATTTGGCTTCGCTGCCTACACGACCGACGGCGCCCGTCACGGTGTTGAGATGCTTGAGGGAGGTTTCGGCGGAACGCCGCTGTGAGACTCCAGGAACTTTGCGGCGGCCCCAGCCGTCAACTCGTGGCGGAGGTGCCACGCGTCAAAGCTGGGGAAGTCATCCGAATAGCCCAACGCTAGTTGGCACAGTACAGGCACGTGAAATATGCGCACTCGGTACGATGCCTCGTCTAAGCCGAGGCTCGAAATGATTTCGATGTAGTGAGTGCACTCCTGCTCCCAAAAATACACATGACGCCGGATATTACACTCGCCTATCAGGCTGGGAACGTTGTGCAGAAACTCTATTTCCGCGGCCACCCAGCGAGTCAGCTGCTGCGTGTGAGCGGTGCGGAGGATCATCAGCCCGCGGTGTAGCAGTTCAGCATACAATCGATCGCGTTGAGACATACACACGGCCTTTCACTGCCGGTCGTAGACCTTGGCAAGCAGCGACGCTAAGCCAGCCCGCCGGGCTAGTTCCACACGGGTCATCCCGTCCATGATCCAGAATCGATTCCCGGATGTCTCTACAATAATCGGCGCATACAGCTCCGGGTCAAACGGCCCACAGCGCTCGATTTTCGCCGGATCGGCATGATCGCGGCCGTCCGCCGGCTCGAGGATCGCAAGCGGTAGGACAATTAGCCGTTCCAATGCCAAAGTCTCTTGCTCACACACGGGGCGCGTGAGTTGCACACGCAGCTCAGCGAACGCCGGCTCACCCCAGCTTCGCCTTGAACTTCGGCCCGCCGTATTGGGCCGCGGCGCCTAGTTGCTCTTCGATCCGCAGCAGCTGGTTGTACTTGGCCATGCGGTCGCTGCGGCTGGCGCTGCCGGTCTTGATCTGGCCGGTGGAGAGCGCCACCGCCAGGTCGGCGATGGTGGCGTCCTCGGTCTCGCCGGACCGGTGCGACGCGACGCTGGTGTAGCTGTTGTCGTGGGCCAGGTTGATGGCGTCGATCGTCTCGGTGAGGCTTCCGATCTGGTTGACCTTGATCAGGATCGAGTTGCCAATGCCCTCGTTGATGCCCCGCTGCAGCCGCTCGACGTTGGTCACAAACAGGTCGTCCCCCACCAGCTGGCAGCGGTCGCCGACCTTGTCGGTCAGCATCTTCCAGCCGGCCCAGTCGTCCTCGTCGCAGCCGTCCTCGATGCTGCAGATGGGGAACCGCTCGACCCAGCCCGCCAGCAGGTCGACCATGCCGGCCGAGTCCAGCTCCTTGCCGTCGATCGTGTAGACCTTCTTGTCGGAGTCGTAGAACTCGCTGGCGGCGCAGTCCATGGCGAACCAGACCTGCTCGCCCGGCTTGTAGCCGGCCTTCTCGATGGCGGTGAGGATCACGTCGAACGCTTCGGCGTTGGCGCCCAGGTTGGGGGCGAAGCCGCCCTCGTCACCCACGGCCGTGTTCAGGCCCTTGTCGCTGAGCACCTTCTTGAGGTGGTGGAAGATCTCCGTTCCGCAGCGCAGCGCGTCGCTGAAGGTATCGAAGCCCAGCGGCATGACCATGAACTCTTGGATGTCCACCGAGTTGTCCGCGTGCTCGCCGCCGTTGAGGATGTTCATCATCGGCGCCGGCAGCAGCCGGGCGTTGCTGCCGCCCAGGTAGCGGTAGAGGGGCAGCTCGGTGTACTTGGCGGCGGCGTGGGCCGTGGCGAGCGAGACGCCCAGGATGGCGTTCGCGCCCAGCTCTTTCTTGTTGGGCGTGCCGTCGAGCTCGAGCATCCGCTGGTCGACCGCCACCTGGTCGAGGCCGTCCATGCCGATCAGCTCGTCGGCGATCTTCTCGTTGACGTTCGCCACGGCGGTCAGGACGCCCTTGCCCATGAAGACGCCCTTGTCGCCGTCGCGCAGCTCCCACGCCTCGTGGGCGCCGGTCGATGCGCCGCTGGGCACGGCGGCCGTGCCGGTCGAGCCGTCGGCGAGCGTCACGTCGCACTCCACCGTGGGGTTTCCGCGGCTGTCAAGGATTTGGCGTGCGTGGACGTCAACAATCGTGCTCATGGCGGTCTTCGGGAGTCAGGAGCGTGGGGGTCGGGAAACGCCGGTCGAGACGGAAAGCCGCCATTCTAAGGCCGCCCGCTCCACTGCCAAGCGGCCCCGATCGCGAGCTGCTCCGAGCCAAGCGGCCCCGTGCCAAGCGGCCGCGCCTTTCCGCGAAACACGCGGGCTGGCATCCACTGCCAGCCGGGCTGTCGTTATAGTCTGGGCTTGCGACGCTGCCGGCTGTTTGCCGCTGGGTGGTTCTCCCCGCGCCGGTCTTATCCTCTGCCAGCGTTTGTGGTGAGTCCGCCGCTGCTTACCCGTCCGTTTCTTTTTCCGTTGCCCCTTCGAGTACGTATGCTCCGCCAAGACCCCGCCACGCGTATGCCCTGCAACACCTCCTCGCCACGCCGGCGCAACAGCACGATGCGCCGAAGCACCATCCGCGAGAACACGATCTCGCTGGCGGCGGGCCTCTTCCTGGCCCTGGCGGGCAGCGGGGCGTGGGCCTTTGTCCCGGCGGGCGGGAACGCCGACAACTCGCGATGGCTCAGCACGGCAAGCGGCGCGACCGGCTCGGCCGGCCAGCCGATCACGCTGACCTGGAGCTTCGTGCCCGACGGCACGCCGGTCGAGAACTTCAACAACTTTGACACCGAGCCGAGCATCCTGATCCAGCAGTTCGACGCACGCTTCGGCGCCGGGCCGGGCGGGTCCGACCTGACGCAGCGGCCGTGGTTCCGCTTCTTCGAAGAGTCGCTCGACCGCATCAGCGACCTGGCGGGCATCACCTACGTGTACGAGCCCAACGACACCCTCACGCGGCACGGCTCGGGCTCGGGCGTCCTGGGCCTGCGGGGCGACCTGCGGATCGGCGGCATCTTCATGGACGGCGCCGGCGGCACCCTGGCGTACAACTACTTCCCGTCCGACAGCGGCGACATGGCCCTAGACACGGGCGACCTCAACAGCCTGTTCGCCAACCCCTCGAACAACTTCCGCGGCCTGCGGAACGTGATCATGCACGAGGCGATCCACGGCCTGGGCCTCGCCCACTCCACCAGCAACAACGCCAACTTCTTGATGGAGGCCTTCATCAACGTCTCGTTCGATGGGCCGCAGCACGACGACCTCCGCGGCCTGCACTGGATGTACGGCGACGCGCTCGAGAGCGGCCCCAACGGCGAAAACACCCGCAACGAGACGGCCGCCACGGCCTCGGACCTGGGCGTGCTGACGCCCGGCCTGACGCGGTCCATCGGCACGTCGGGCAACGGCGTGCGTGTCGGCGCCAACGAGACCGACTTTGTCAGCATCTCGAACGAGAACGACATCGACTTCTTCTCGTTCACGGTCGAGGCGCCGGTCGAGCTGTCGGCCTCGATGACGCCGCGTGGGGCCACGTTCAACCAGGGCGCCAACAACAACCTGTTTGTCACCACCGAGACCAACGACCTGTCGCTGGCGATCTTCGGCCCGGGCGGCTCGACGCCGCTGGCCAGCTCCGCCAGCGGCGCCGCCGGCGATGCCGAGACCATCGACGGGCTCATGCTCACCGAGCCGGGCACGTACTTCGCCCGCGTCGCATCGGAGTCTTCGGCGCCTGGCCGGGTGACGCAGTTCTACCAGCTGGACCTGCTGGCGGCGGCCGTCCTGCAGGGCGACTACGACGGCAACGGCTTCGTAAACGCGTCGGACTACGGCGTCTGGCTGGAGCAGTTCGGCCAGACGGGCCCGGGCCTCTCAGCCGACGGCAACGGCGACCTGGTGGTCGACGGCGCCGACTACGCGTTGTGGCGGAACAACCTGACGCCCGCCGCCGCCATCGCCGCCGTGCCCGAACCGGCGGCGGGGCTCGCCTGCCTGGCAGCGG
>JBCCQL010000143.1:0-7634 GCA_039024355.1 Planctomycetota bacterium | reverse complement strand
GTGGGTCAGCGAAACACGGTTTTGGTACCGCGTCGATCTGGGCGGCGGACGCCACGAGTACGTGCTGATCGACGCAGCCGCGGGCGAGCGGCGGCCGGCGTTCAACCACGTGCGGATGGCGGCCGCGTTGAACGCTTTGGAACTGGCAGACAACGAAGAAGCAAAGCCCCAGGCCGCGGACCAGCTGGCGATCGACAGCCTGGCGTTTGACAGCCACGGCGTGGTGAGCCACGTCCGCAGCCGCGGCGCCTGGCGCCGATGGGACGACGCGGCCGGCGCCCTGCACGGGCTTGCCGAAGGCGAGGCGCCACCGGAGCCAAAGGAGCGCAAGCCGTGGGCACCGCCCAAGCGGCCACGCTGGGGCGGCGACGCGCGGCGGACCTCCCCCGACGGCCAGTGGAAGGTGGTAGGCGCCGACGGCGGGCTGACGCTACGCCGCTTGCAACCTCAGCCCGCCGACGCCGCGACGTGGCCCGCCCCCGCCGGCGATGATTACCTGTCCGACCGCGTCTACTGGGCGCCCGACTCGTCCGCCTTTGTCGCCATGCACGTCTCGCCGAGCGGCGGGCGGAAGGTCCACCTGATCGAGTCTTCGCCCAAAGACCAGCTGCAGGGCAAGCTGCATACGCTCAACTACCTGAAGCCGGGCGACAAGATCGAGCGGCGCTGGCCGCGGCTCTTCCGCTTGCAGGAGCAACCGACTGCCCCGGGCGACCGGGCGGCAGGCGGAGGCGAGGCGGGCGAATCGTCCGCCGCCGCTGCGGCAGAGGTCCCCGTCGATCGCGCGTTGTTCGACAACCCGTGGTCGGTGCGGCAGCTACGCTGGGCGGCGGACGCCTCGCGGTTCACGTTCGTCTACAACCAGCGTGGGCACGAAGCGTTGCGGCTGGTGAGCGTCGACGCCGCCACCGGCGCCGCGCGGGCGCTAATCGACGACCGCAGCGACACGTTCATCGACTACGCCCACAAGCAGTTCACGCACTACCTGGACGGCGCCGGCGAGGTGGTGTGGATGTCCGAGCGGGACGGCTGGAACCACCTGTACCTGATCGACGCGGCGTCCGGCGCCGTGAAGCGGCAGCTCACGCGGGGGCCCTGGGTGGTGCGGGGGGTGGAGCACGTGGACGCCGCCGAACGGACCGTGCTCATCCGGTGCGGCGGCATCTACGCCGACCAAGACCCGTACCACGTCCACTACGCCCGCGTGGACCTCGACACGGGCGAGCTAACGCGGCTCACGGCGGGCGATGGCACGCACCGGCTGCGGTACTCGCCCGGCGGCGAGTTCTGCCTCGACACCTACTCGCGTGTCGACCTGCCGCCGGTTACCGAGCTCCGCCGCGTGGCCGACGGCGCCCTGGTCTGCGTCTTGGAGCGTGGCGACGATCGGCCGCTGCGCGCAGCCGGCTGGCGCCCGCCGGAGCGGTTTGTCGCCAAGGGCCGCGACGGCAAAACCGACATCTACGGCGTGATCCACCGGCCCACGAACTTCGACCCGGCAAAGAAATACCCCGTGGTCGAGGAGCACTACGCCGGCCCGCAGTCGGCGTACTGCCCCAAGCGGTTCCGCGCGGTCCACGCCCGGCCGCAGCAGCTGGCGGAGCTGGGGTTCATTGTGGTGCAGATGGACGGCATGGGCACCTCGCACCGCAGCAAGGCGTTCCACGACGTGGCGAGCGACAACCTCGTGGACGGCGGGCTGCCGGACCGCATCGCGTGGATCAAGGCCGCCGCCCGGCACGAGGGCGCCATGGACCTGTCGCGGGTAGGCATCCGCGGCACCTCGGCCGGCGGGCAGACGGGCATGGCCGCGCTGCTCTGGCACGGCGACTTCTACAAAGTGGGCGTCGCCAACTGCGGATGCCACGACAACCGCGTCGACAAGATCTGGTGGAACGAACTCTGGATGGGCTGGCCCGTCGGCCCGCACTACGCCGAGCAGTCGAACGTGACCAACGCCCACCGCCTGCGGGGCGACCTGCTGCTGATCGTCGGCGAGATGGACCGCAACGTCGACCCCGTCTCAACCCTGCAGGTGGTCGACGCGCTGGTCAAGGCGGACAAGGACTTCGACATGCTGGTGGTCCCCGGCGGCGGGCACGGCGCCGGCCCCTACGCCCGGCGCCGGACCTGGGACTTCCTCGTCGAGAAGCTGCACGGCGTCCAGCCGCGACGCGAATAAATCACGCCGAGACAGCGTGGCCGGCGTGCTGCGCCTTGCTGCTCGGCTCGAGCATCGCCTCGATCGCCGCGGCGGCCGCTGGGGTGCCGTCGAACTCGAGGCCCGATTCCGCGAGCGCACGGCGGTAGCCTTCGCGGCGGCTCAGGAACACGCGTAGGTCGTTGTCGCCTACACGCTCCAGCGGCGCCCAGTCGCCGCCGCCTAGCTGCTTGAGGAAGTGGGCGTTGATGCACTGCTCGTGGTGGTTCCACTCCGGCAGGGCGAACACCGGCTTGCCGAAGTAGAGGGCCTCGCCCAGCAGCTGGTTGCCCGCCGCCGCGATCACGCAGTCGCACGCCGACAGGTCGTCGAGGAACGCGCGCTCGTTGATCGCGTGGAACGTGGCCGACCCCACTGGCGCCCGCACGCCCAGCCCGTAGATGCGGACCGGCGTGGCCAAGCGGCTGAGCATCTCGACCACGCGCGGCGGCGTGGCGGGGCGGAGGTACGTCAGCACGTGGCCGCCAACCACCGGCTTGCGGTCACGCACGGCGGGGCGGAGCAGCGGGCCCACCTGCACCGCGTCACGCCAAGCGGGGCGGAGCGGCGGGTCGTAGAACGCCGAGATGACGCTCCGCTGCTGGCCGATGCCGAACATCCAGATGCTCCAGCCCATGGCCCACGCCCAACGCTGCAGCCGCTTGGGCAGCGACGACAGGTCGTACGCCACCATGAAGTGCTGGTGGTCGAGGCTCAGCACGGGCACGCCGCGGCGGTGCGCGGCGCGTGGCAGCAGCGGCTCGAAGTCGCAGACCACCAGGTCCGGCCGCTCGCGGTCGAAGTCCGCCAGCAGCCGCTGGACCTCGCGGCCGCGGCCCAGCCAGAACGACAAGCCCTCGCGGATGGTCTTGCCGTTGTCGAGTTCGCCCCCCGTGTAGTGGAACCGCAGGCCGGGGATCTCGCGCACCTCGACTTCGGGGTCCCCGTCGTACTGCTCGCCCAGGAACCGCAGCGCGTCGTGCGACGTGTAGAGCACCACGCGGTGGCGGCCGCGGAGCGCCTCGACCATCGACCGCGCCCGCGCGGCGTGGCCGCGGCCCTCGCCCATCACGCTGTAGAAGATGGTCGCCATACGCGGTGGTGGCCTGCGGGCCCGATCGGCGTGGCTGGCGGCGTGGCGGCTGCGTCAGGCGCCGCTTGCGGGCTTGGTCCCAACAAAGCGGTAGTAGGGCGTCCGTATCACCGGCAGCCAGGGCAGCTTGCCGTAGTGCTCGTCGATGCTGACGGGGTCAAAGCGGCTAGCCAAGTAGGGCAGGTGGTCGGTGCTGGGGTGGACGTTGTCGTTGGCGAACCAGACGGGCCAGAACGTCCGCGTGAAGTACGAGTGCTTGGCCCGCCCCTCGGCCGGGAACTTGCGGGCGACAAAGAAGTCGACCACGCCGATCGTGCCGCCCGGCTTGAGCACACGCAGCGCTTCCCCGATCGCGGCAAACCAGTCGGGGATCATCGTCAGCGAGTACGTGAAGGTGACCAGGTCGACCGACTCGCTGGGCATGTCCAGCTGCGTCACGTCGGCGTGCACCGTGGTGGCGTTCGACCAGCCGTGCTGCTTGACTCTGCGGTCGGCGATCGCCAACAGCGACTCGGAGAGGTCCACCAGCCGGACGCTGTCGAAGTCCGCCAGGCGGTCGCCAAACAGCTCGGCGTTGCGGCCCGTGCCGCTGCCCAGGTCGACCCACGAACCGCCGACGGGCAGCGAGGCGAACAACTCCTCGCGGCCGTGCAACATCCGCCGGCGGGTGGCGTCGTAGTGCTCTGCCTGACCGCCGTAGAAGCTGTCCAGACGCTGCTGGTGGGTCTCACCGCGTATGGGCGAGAGCGTCAGGTGGTACAGGGTTTTTAGGTGGCTCAGGGCGGTCATCTTGCTTGGCCTGGTCGGCCTGGTGCGTCGCTGCTGTCCGGCTGGCGCCGCCCCCTGGGTGTTCGCCCGCCGGGTGGTCGCCGGCCGTTTTGCGCAGCCGGGTAATCGAGAAGCTGCAGTAGGTGTGTACGCGGTCTTTGGCGTGGAGGTCTTCGGCCAGGTCGCGGTCGTACTCTAGCAGGTCGCCCAGCGGGCGCTCCCGGCCGGCCACCCGGACCTTGATCGGGTCGACAAACTCGCAACGCAGCGCCGCGCTCCGCCACAGGATGCGGGCGCCGTCGTCGGCCCGGTCGACGATGGCCTGCCACTGCGTGGCGAGCACGTCCGACAAGTGCTCCGACATCCAGTCCATGTGGTCCAGCAGCACGAAGTGCGAGTACTTCTGCTCGTTGTCCGTGAGCTGGTCGAGAATCGTCGAAGTGTGCGTCTTGACGCGGTCGGCGAGCCCGCCCTTCAGGCGTGCGAAGGGCTCGGGCTTCAGGTAGTTTGGGCAGCAGTCGGGCGTGTACTCGCCGGTTAGGTACACACGCCAGAAGTAGTTGTCCGCGATCGGCAGCTTGGCGAAGACCGTGTCGAGTGCGTCCTCAATGAACTTGACGATGCCGCCCGGGTAGTACCGGTCCAGCTGCCGCCGCTGGGCACGCGGCACGCCCAGCAGCGACAGCGTGCCGTCACGCCCGAGGAACCACTTGATCCAGGGCCCCCAGAACGCGGGCTTGACGTCTTTGTGGTAGATCTCGGCCTGCTCTTCAATAGTGCCGGCCTCGAGCAGGCGGTCGATCGCTTCGCGGTTCTTCGCCCAGCGGTTGATGTAGCCGTTGATCAGCCAGGCGAACAACCCAGCCGAGCCGCGGAAGTAGAAGCTGTCTCGCCGGCCCGAGCCGAGAAAAAACTTGCCGTGCTTGTCCCAGTACGCTTGCGATTCTGCAGGGAGCCCGGGCCGCAGCCGCTTGTAGAGCGCGTCCCAGTCGGCCGCCTTGCCGCGGCCAAAGAGCTCGAAGAACTCGTCGTGCTCTAGGTTGCGGATGCCGGAGAGCTTGAGGTCCAGCAGCGCGTTCTGCCGCGCGTTGACATCGACCGTGTCAATCCGGTCGGGCTCGTCCAGGGCGTAGTCGAGCGCGTTGCAGCCGGCGGAGGTGATCACCAGCAGCCGATCGCCCGGCCCCAGCTCCAGCGCCACGCGGTCAATCCTCGGGTCTTCCCAGCACGTGTTGTAGACCAGGTGATTGCCGTGGCAGAGCTTGAAGAAAGCTCGGCTGAGGTGTGCCAGCATAAGGGCTCCCGGTGGAGACTACGGGTCTTGGCTGCGGGCAATCGGCCGACGGAACGGGAGGACGTGGCCGCCCGCACCCAGAGACGGCTAGCTCACAATCATCGCTGCCCACGGGTCGCCGGTGGCCACGCCGGCCGGTGCTTCGCGAGCTTGCGGGCCCGTCGCGTGCGGGCGCCGATCCGGCGGAATGCGCGGCTACGCACCGCCTTCCACGCTGATTGAAACCGATCAGGCGGCGCCGGATCAAGGGGCGTGACGCAGCCGTGCGGGCGTTGCCCGGGCTGGCCAGACGCCTTCCGGGGTGTCGAGAACCAAGCGCCGGGACTGGCCGGTATTGGCCAAAACGCAGCCCGGGCGGTGATTCACCCACCGTCGAGCCCACCGCACCCGCCAAGCATGCCATCGGCGGCAGGCAGAAACTCAGCCTTCCCCGGCGCGTCCGCAAGAATGCACCGAACTCTGCCGCCGGAGTCGTGCTACGCCACCAGCGGCTTAGCCGCCTGGGCGCCGGTGCGGCCGCCGCCCGCGTGGTCACCGCCGTCTGCGGCGCCGTGCTCCGGCGTGGGGGCCGCGGCGCCCAGCCGGTCGAGCACCCGCCCGTCGCGGCGTAGCAGTTCCAGGGCGCCGTCGCCGTACTCGACCAGCGCCGAGCAGTTTTCAACCCAGTCGCCCGTGTTGCAGTACGCCAGGCCGCCTACCTGCACGATGCGGGGCGCGTGGATGTGGCCGCAGATGATGCCGTCGCAGTGCTGCTTTCCGGCGTTCTCGATAAGCAGGCCTTCAAACTCACTGACGTGGCTCACCAGCCGCTTGACGCGCCGTTTGATAGCGCCGCAGAAGGCGTAAGGGTCGTGCTTCTTGCCGCGTAGCCGGTTGGCCAGGCGGTTGGCGGTGAGCATCACGTCGTAGCCGTACGACGCAATCACGGACAGCCACTGGGCGCCATTCTCGATGCGGTCAAACTGGTCGCCGTGCGTGACCAAGAACCGGCGGCCGTCGGCGGCGGTGTGCACAAAGCGATCTTGGATCTCGACGACGCCGAAATTCGCCAAGAAGCCACGCAGGAACGCGTCGTGGTTGCCCGGCGTGTAGTACAGGCGTGTGCCGCCACGCCGGAGCGCCATCAGGCGCTGCAGGACACGGTCGTAGACCGGCGGCCACCGCCAGCGGCGCCGCAGCTTCCAGCCGTCGATGAAGTCGCCCACCACGTACAAGTGGCGGGGCTCATACCGCTGCAGCAGTTCCAGGAACTCGGCCGCCTGCGAGTGCCGGCAGCCCAGGTGGACATCGCTCACAAAGAGCGAACGCACGGCACGCACCCCGGCTGATGGCGCCTGGCTGCCGGCGGGCGGGCGACGCGTCTCTTCGGCTACGCCGCCAGTAGCCCCGCCCGCAATCGGATCCGCAATCCGTTCGTTAGGCGTACATGGCGCCGGGGCGATTTCCATCGCGGTCATGCTCGCGTTGTCTGGCATGGTCTCCATCCCGTCACGTCACGTCACGTCACGTCTGGCCGCCCTCCGCCTGCGGGGCCCGGGTTCATCGCCCCTAGGGTAAGCGGTTGGGGGTGGTGGAGGTCAAGCTGCTGGGGGGCCGCGTCGGAGCGGTGCTCGCACTCTGCTCAGCTATTAGCGGGACGATAGCGGGCCGCTGTGAGGCCGCGTTGTGCGTGCCACGTGTTTTGGGTGAATCTCCGGTTCAGATTCCGCGTATGCCCGCGTGGCTCATTGTGCGGCGCCCCGCGGAGGTCGCCAACCGGCGACGCAAACCCCGGCTGCGGCAAGGCTTCCGCTCTAGCTGTGCATGCGTGGCAGGTCTTCCCCGGCCTCGATGATCTCTGCCTCGGCGGCGGCGAGCTCTTCGAGCCGGCGGGCTACCTCATCGCCGGGAGCGAAGTGGCGGGCCAGGCGGGTGTAGGTCGCGTGGTGGCGGGCTTCAGACTCAAACAGGCTCTGGTAAAAATCGGCGAGCTCCGCGTCGTCCACGTGCTTTGCCAAAGCCCGGAAACGCTCGCAGCTACGCGCCTCGATCAGCCCTGCCACCAGCAGCCGGTCGACCGCGCGGTGCGGTTCTTGCTTCCGCACCAGGTCGTTCAGCTGGCGGCCGTAGGCGCTCGGCTTCAGCCGGCGGAACTTGACGCCCCGCCGGTCGAGCAGGGCGAGCACCATGTGGAAGTGCTCCAGCTCCTCGTTGACGATCTCGGTCATCTCGCGGCACAGCTCTGCGTTTTCCACATAAGCGAAGATCAGGTTGAGCGCCGTGCCGGCGGCCTTCTTTTC
>JBCCQL010000142.1:0-7668 GCA_039024355.1 Planctomycetota bacterium | reverse complement strand
TTCGGCCGAGGCATCTTCGCAAGCGATCGACGCCACCGGGGGCAGGAGCATGCGTGCTCGCCGCGTACACCAAGCCTGGTTGCCCCACGCGTGTTGGCTGAGCCTGCTGCTCGCGGGCTGTGGCGGCCCCGAGGAATCGCTCCGCGAGGTGGCCCTCCGCTGCGCGGCCCTTCCCGGCGCCAAGGCCTCGGCCAACGAAGCGCTGCGAGCCGAGGTGCTGCAGCTCCAAGAAGCGCGGCAGACGCCCGGCCTGCTGAGGCCGCCCACGGCCATCGGCGAGGACGCCGCCCGGCTGCTGGCCGACGCGTTGAGCGACGCCACACGCTACAAGCTCTTCCCGGAGCTGGAGCGGCTGATGCCCAGCGGGCGGTTCTTGTTCGACACGCCGGCGCTCGACGCCATCGGCAGGCTCCTGCGGTCGCACGCCCAGCTCCGGCTGGCGATCCAGCGTGCGGAGCAGGCCCCGGCGTGCGTCTTCCGGCCGCAGAACGCGCTGGGCAACATGGCGCCCATGCGGTACCTGGACGACGCGGCCATCGCCGCCCGGCTGCGCCTGAACGCCGCCGCGCCCGACCGGGCGGGCGTCGCGGGCGGAGGGCCCGACGTGGCCGCGGCGATCGAGGAAGTGCGCGGCGCGATGTACTGGATCGGCCACCTGGCGCGGGTCGGCCGGATCGAAGCCCGCGTGCTGGCCGCCCGGCTCCGCGGCGAGGCGCTGACCGTCATCGAGGCCATCGCCGACAACGCCGCCACGCAGCGGCCCGACCTGGAGCGGCTGTACACGCTGCTCCGCCAGACGCTCGAAGCCTGGCCGGGGGACGCGGCCGCGCTCATCGGCGACCGCTCGGTCTCGCTGCACACGTACGAGCTGATCCGCGAGGGCTACCTAGAGCAGGTGCTGACCGACGAAGACCGCGCGCTGCTCGAGCGGCGCCGGCTGCTGGCGTCGGTCCAGTCGATGGGCGCCACGCAGATCGACGAAGACCAGCTGGCCTACCTGGGGGCGGTGCGGGCCTTGATCGCTGCGGCGCAGCAGCCCCACCACCAGCGGGTAGAGCGGGTCCAAGCCGTGATGAAGCCCTTCAACCCAGAGGAGGCCGCGTCGGTCGAGGCGCCGCTGGCCTCGAACCTGCTGCTGCCCAGTGTGCCGGCGGCCCTGCACGCCATGGCGCTGGACCGCGCCGCGTGCGAGGTGTGGGCGATCGCCCTGGCCGCCGCGGCGGACCTGGACCCGCCGCCGCTGCGGGTCAACCCCGTGACGGGCGTCGCGTACGAGGTCAACCGCCTGGCAGGCAGCCTGATCGTCCGGTCTGGCGATCCAGAACTGCGGGACGCCTACGCCCGCGTGGCGCCATAGGGCTGGCGGTGGCGGCGAGGCTGTTTTGCTTTGGTTGCCGCTCCTCGGGCGCCTGCAAAAAAGAAGCGGCTCCCGCCAGGCCGCAGGAGCCGCTCTTGGGTTGTGGCAGCTTACGCGGCGTGTTTAGCGCCAACGCACAAAACCGAAAGTCGGGGCAGGCGATCGGCGTTTCACGGCCGATTTCGCAGACACCTCCGCAAACGCCCGAGGTTTTGTTCGCACGCTCTTAGAGCCGCCGGCGACGCACTCCGCCCGTGGCGCCGAGGCCTAGCACCAGGCCAAGCAGTCCGGCGGTTGCCGGCTCGGGCACGCGCACGGCGAAGATCTCGCCCGTGCCGGATGCCTCGAACGCGGTGATGAACTGGCCGTCGTCGGCCAGGCCATTGTTGACCTGCGTCGAGAAGGAGACCGAGACGGGCTCGGTGATCTCGATGCCGAACGGCAACGCCTGGGCGAAGATCGAGGCCGACGCGGCGCCGAAGGCGAACTGCACGGTGCCGGAGGCTTCGACGTAGATGACGGTCACCGGGTTGAGGTTAAGCAGCAGTGTATCGAAGCCGCCAAAACCGACGTCAAAGAAACCACCGGCGCCGCTGGTAACCGTATCGCCGCCGGCGTCGATGTCGAAGACGTCGGGGATAAAGACCGAGGCGGCGACGCCGGTCGTCAAGGAGCCGATCAGCCCGCCGTCTTCAAAGACGTCGATCGTCGCAAGCGGATCGGCTGCTCCGCCGAGCGAGAAGATATCGGTGCCGTCGTACTCGATATTCACGCCGCTGAGGTTGATCTCGATGATGCCCGCCAGCGAAGTGGTCGAGCAGGCGGGCAGCAAGGTGCCGGCGAGGAGGCTGCACGTGATCAGCCGTTGGGGTGCGTTCATTGGTACGTGCTCCAAGTGTTGTAAAGCTCGGGTGTTTTTTTGGTGGTCTGATGGTTGGGGGCCCGGCATGCGCTGGGCTGCACGGTATGCGTCTTTGGCGAGCACCGATGGTCGCTGATTTCCGCGTCGGTTCTCTATCCCCCCGCTTGGAAGTGGGCGAGGATGAAAGTCCATGCAGGTGGACGTTGGCCGGTGGCTCTTGGCCGAGCAGTGGCGGATGCTACGCGTTGCGACGCCGGGCCCTCGCTAGGCCTGGCAGCAGTAGGCGTCGCCAACGGTGCTGGCTATGCGAACCACTTCTCAGAGCACGCAGCCGCAGCGGGCGTGCGTCTGCACCAATACAAGCCGCGAATCCCCCCAACGCCGACGAGAGGCGGAAGAAGACCGAACTAGTCCTGCTAGGAAATTGCCGGCACCGCCCTACGGTGCGGCCCTACGTTGCGGCGTCGAGAAGCCGAGTGGCGAGCAATTTTTTGTAGGCGTGCATCCGTCCTTGCACGGGTGCCTTCACTAGCTGAACCAGATCAGTTGTGGGGGAGCGGCAGTGGGTCTTCACCAGCTGAATAGAAAAATCCGGAGCCACGGTGCTCAACGAAAAGTTTGGTCGCAACGCCACTATTTTGCAAGTTATCGGCAGGCGAAGCGCCGTTTTTTCTTGGCAAACAGCCACATCGGCAGGCGGGGGAAATGCAATTTTTGCAGAAAAAACCTAGGCAGCTTCCCCTGGGTGGCGGCCCCGCCGTGGCGGCTCGATGATCGGCTGGTCGGGCGCTAGGTCGGACAGACGCCCTGCATTTGCATCGCTGGTGGGGCGAGGCGGACTCCGCTTCGCTGCAAAAACGCCAGCGGATATACTGCCGCCCGCCGCCTGCGGGCTGCACCGGCCCAGCTTCTTCGGCACGCGCGGCGCCCGCGACGGGCACGCGGGTGACCGCAGTCGCACGCTCTTCTGTGTTCCTGAGAGCGTCTCCTTAGCCACAACAATACCGCGACGCCCTCATGCTGACCGTTAAGCTCCCGGATGGCTCGTCCAAGGAATTCGATGGCGCGGTCGCCGTGCTCGATGTGGCCCGGGCCATTGGCCCCGGCTTGGCGAAGGCGGCCGTGGCGGCAGAGGTAGACGGTGTCGCCCGCGACCTCGCGTTCGAGCTGCCCGACTCGGGCGAGGTCAAGCTGCGGCTGTTCACCAAGCGTGACCCCGAGGCCCTGGCCATCATGCGGCACTCGGCCGCCCACGTGATGGCGCAGGCGGTTATGCGGTTGTTCGATGGCGTGCAGCTGGCGTTCGGGCCGGTGACCGACAACGGCTTCTACTACGACTTCCGGCTGCCGCGGCCGCTCACCGAGGACGACTTCGCGGCGATCGAGTCCGAGATGAAGCGGATCGTCAAGGAGGACGAGCCCTTTGAGCGGCTCGACCGGCCGCGGGCCGAAGCGGTCGAGCTGTGCCGGGAGCTAGACCAGCACTTCAAGGTCGAGCACCTAGAGACGGGCCTGGGCGATGAGCAGCAGGTTTCGTTCTACCGGCAGGGCGAGTTCATCGACCTGTGCCGCGGCGTGCACATCCCCAGCACGGGGCACATCGGCAAGGCGTTCAAGCTGCTGTCCATCGCCGGCGCCTACTGGAAGGGGGACGCCAGCCGCGAGCAGCTGCAGCGGCTCTACGCCACGGCGTTCTTCGACAAGGCCGAGCTCAAGGAGCACCTGGAGCGGCTGGAAGAGGCCAAGAAGCGTGACCACCGCGTGCTGGGCAAGCAACTCGACCTGTACACGATCGACCCGAAGGCGGGCAGCGGACTTGTGATGTGGCAGCCCAAGGGGGCGATCATCCGCCAGCAGCTAGAGAACGCCCTGAGGGAAGAGCTAATCAGCCGCGGCTACGAGACGGTTGTCACGCCGAACCTCGGCCGCGTCGAGCTGTACGAGACCAGCGGCCACTTCCCCTACTACCGCGAGAGCCAGTTCACGCCGATCTACGATCACCAGGCGGGGCAGCTGGTCGACGCCTGGATGGATCGGCTGCAGCAGGGTGAGTGCAGCGGCGGCGACGAAGAGAAGCTGCTGGCCGCGGCCCGGGTGCTGGGCTTCGACGGCGACTACGACGCCACGGCGCCGGTCGAGGACCGCCTGGCCTCGCTCGACGCCTGGGCGCACCGGCACGAGCGTTACCTGCTGAAGCCGATGAACTGCCCGCACCACATCATGATCTACAAGTCCAAGCCCCGCAGCTACCGCGACCTGCCGGTGCGGCTGGCGGAGTTCGGCACCGTGTACCGCTACGAGCAGTCCGGCGAGCTCAGTGGCATGACCCGCGTGCGGGGCTTCACGCAGGACGACGCCCACATCTTCTGCACCGAAGAGCAGGTGGAGGGCGAGGTCCGCGGCTGCCTGGAGATGACCCTGGGCGTGCTCGAGATGCTGGGCATGGACAACTACCGCGTGCGGCTGGGGTTCCGCGACCCGGACAGCACGAAGTACGTCGGCGGCGCCGAGCTGTGGGACCGGGCCGAGGCGTCCATCCAGCGGGTGGCCGAGGAGATGAGCCTGCCCGGCTGCGAGCCCGAGCCCGGCGAGGCCGCCTTCTACGGGCCGAAGATCGACTTCGTGGTGACCGACTGCATCGGGCGCGAGTGGCAGCTGGGCACCGTGCAGCTGGACTACAACCTGCCCAGCGCCGAGCGGTTCGACCTGGAGTACACCGGCGCCGACAACGCGGCCCACCGGCCGGTGATGATCCACCGGGCGCCGCTGGGCAGCATGGAGCGGTTCATCGGCGTGCTCATCGAGCACTTCAGCGGGGCCTTCCCCCTGTGGCTGGCGCCGGAGCAGGCCCGCGTGCTGACCGTGAGCGAGAAGTCCGAGGCCTACGGCCGCCGCGTCCAGCAGGAGCTCCGCGCAGCGGGCCTGCGGGCCGAGGGCGACTTCCGCGGCATCAAGCTGGGCGCGAAGATCCGCGAGGCCCAGCTGGACCTCACGCCCTGCATGCTGGTGGTGGGCGAGAAGGACCGCGACGCCGAGACCGTGACCATCCGCGACCGCAAAGAGGGCGATCTGGGCGCCATGAGCCTGGCCGCCGCCATCGCCCGGCTGCGCGAGGAGGTCGACGCCAAGACGGTCCGTCTGTAGCGGCCGCCGCCCGGCTGAAAAGCGGCCGCCAGAGTTGACGGTTGCGGCCCCCGTGACCGATACTTCCCGTACCACGGGCAAAGGCGCCGCGGCCCCGCCAGCCGGCGAGGCCGCCCTTTTTTCGCGTCGCGTTGCCCCGCACTACACCCCACGCAGGAGTCGAGTTGTCCCGTCTACGTTCTGGCGACCGTCCACCCAACAACAAGCAGCAGCGGATCAACGAGCAGATCCGCATCACGCCGATCCGCGTTATCGATCACCAGGGAGAGCAGCTCGGTGTGATCAGCACCGAGGAGGCCCTGGAGAAGGCCAAGGCCGTGGGCATGGACCTGGTGGAGGTCGCCCCGCTGGAGAAGCCGCCCGTCTGCCGGATCATGGACTTCGGCAAGTTCAAGTACCAGCAGAAGAAGCGGCAGAACAAGGGCCACACCCACCAGAGCCAGAACAAAGAAGTCCGGCTGCGGCCGAAGATCGGCGAGCACGACTTCATGACCAAGGTCAACCGGGCGAAGAAGTTCCTCGCCCAGAAGGACAAGGTCGTCTTCTCGGTCATCTTCCGCGGGCGCGAGAACGCGCACGTCGACGAGGGCTTCAAGCTGGTGGAGCGGCTCACGAAGGAGCTCGAAGAAGTGGCGAAGCTCGAGCAGCAGCCCGGCATGCAGGGCCGCCGCATCGTGGTGATCTACGCCCCCAGGTGAGGGTGGGCCCCCAAGTGAGGGTGGCCGAGCGCCCGCCGCCCGCCCGCCGCATGGCGAGCACCACCGCCGCGGCAAACATCGCCGCGGCAGCGCTCGGCTCGGGCGCCGCCGCCGTGGCGCCCGGCAGCGGCCCCAACGCCTGGCGGCTGGCGCCGAACTCGCTGAGCCAGATGTCGAGGTCCGCCGCCGTGACCTGGCCGTCGTAGTTGGCGTCGCCCGCTGCGTTCTGCGCGAGGTCGCCGCCCAGGTTGTTCCGCCACGCGGCGTAGTCCGCCGCGTCTACCGTGCCGTCTAGGTTGAAGTCCGCCGGCGAGGTCCGCAGCAGCTGCGTGACCAGCACCCGCGCGTCCTCCAGCGACACCACGCCATCGACGTCCAGGTCGAGCAGCCAGTCGTCGCCGCCCAGGTTGGCGTAGATCAGGGCCAGGTCCGCGGCGTCGGCCGTGCCGCTGCCGTCCAGGTCGGCCCGGGCCAGCAGCACCTGCTCGAAGGCGGGGAAGACGCGGGTGTCGGTCGCCTGGGTCTGGAACACGTCGAGGATGGCGAACAGGTCGCGGTTGTCGATCAGCCCGTTGCCGTCGGCGTCGGCGCCGGCGTTGAACTGCGTGTTCTGGCTCAGCAGCACGGTCTGCAGCCCCACCGGCCCCACCAAGTCGTCGGCGCGGAGGAAGCCGTCGGCCGACAGGTCGCCCGTGCCCAGGCCCAGGTTGGTCTGCGTGAACACGCCGGCGAAGCGTTGCACGTTGACGTTGCCGGTGGGCTCGAACGAGACGATCGTCACCGCGTGGTTGCCGGTGGTCACGCCCGTGATGCCGGCGATCCACTGGTGCCGGTCGTAGCCGCCCGTGGCGCCCTGCCCCTGCTGCGCGCGGGCGATCAGCTCCGCGTCGGTCGTGGCGGCCGGCTCGTCGAAGAAGTAGTGCACGCTGTTGGCGGTCTGGTCGACCGACTCGATGATCAGGTCGCGGTTGTTCGGGTTGCCCGGGTCCGAGGCGAAGGCCTCGAACGAGGCGATGGCCGACTCCGGCGGCAGCCGGTCGACGTAGATCGTCCGCGTAAAGTCGGTGAACACGGCCGGGCCGCCGTCGCCGCCGGTGCCGGCGTCGCGGTGGCGGAACGCGCGGACGGTGACAAAGTGCCGGCCCTCGGCCAGCTGCGTAGCGTCGATCTCCTGGGCGTACAGGCCGTCGCCCGTGCCGATGTTCGCCGAGCCGTCCCACAGGTAGCCCGGCGTCCGCGTGCCGGTGAACTCCTCGAAGCCGTAGGCGACGTCGCCCGGCGTGGAGACGTCGACCACGCCGTTGCCGTTCAGGTCGACGCCGTCGTTGATCCGCAGCAGCGCGGTGTCGCCGTCGGCGTGCACGTCGCGGACGGGCGCCGATTCGCCGGCCGGCGTGGGCAGCGTCACCGCGTTGGTGTTGAGGCGCACGGTGAACGCGTCGCCCGTCACGACGTCGATGTCCTGCAGCCGGGCGGTGCCGAAGTTGCCGGCCGTCGGCGTCTCGCCGGCCAGCACGGCCGACGAGCCGTCGATCGACAGCGTGCCCTGCGGCCCGGCGACGCCGTAGATGACGTAGCCGCGGCCGTGCCCGGCAACGACGGGCACG
>JBCCQL010000141.1:0-7671 GCA_039024355.1 Planctomycetota bacterium | reverse complement strand
CACCCATCAGCCGCACCGCCCAGCTCTGCCTCACCCTCGTGTGCCCGTCGCTTGTGTGCTTGTCGCTGGCTGCGGCGTCGCCCGCCGCGGCCCAACCGTTTGTGGGGCCCCAGGAGCCCGCCGCCACGCCCGGCGCCGCCGACGAGTTCACGCCCCACGGCATCCACCTGCTGGGCCCCAAGCCGACGCCCGAGGTGAGCCTTGAGATCAACAGCAAGACCGGCGCCTACAAGATGGGCGACCTGCTCCGGATGCGGGTCCGCGTCGAGCGGCCATCGTACGTCTACGTCTTCTACCACCAGGCCGACCGCCAGGCGGTGCTGCTGTTCCCCAACGTCGACCGGCGGGTCAACCGGCTGGGGTCGAAGACCACCATCACGGTGCCGGCCGCCAGCGACACCGTGCAGTGCATGATCGGCCCCCCGTACGGCCGCGAGGCGGTGCAGGTGATCGCCTCGCCGGTGCGGATCGCCGAATTCGAGAAGGCGTTCGCCTCGGCCGGCGACCGCGTGGTGTGCATGCCTACCAAGCTGGTCGACCAGGTCTGCCAGAAGCACGCCGAGACATCGGGCCTGGTGGCGGACCACGTGAAGGTGACCACCAGCGCCGGCGGGAAGTAGCAGCCGCAAGGGGACGGACCAACCGCGGTGGACCTGCCGCGGCCGCGTTCAATCCGGGCCGGTCTGGCAGGCGCCAGGCCGGCCCGCCCTCGTTGCAGGGCCGGTGGTTCGCTGGGCGATGTTCGCCCGCAGAGTTTTTTGCTTGCCGCGCGCAACGCCCTGCCGCGGTGGCGTCAGGAGGGTGAAACCCATCGCTTCCTCGAATCGACTTTGACTATCATGAACGCCACGCAGCCGCTCACCACCAACGTCGCCCATAACGCCTGCCGCCTGCTGGCCGGCGCCGCCATGAACGCCGCCACGGCCGCCATCCTCCGCGTCGTCTTCTGCCTGGCCGCGGCGGGCTCTTCGGCCCACGCGGCCGGCTACTACAGCACCGGCAGCACGGCCGGGCCGGCGGCCGACGGGTACCACGCCCTGCTGATCGGCGTGGGCGATTACGAGAACGAAGACCTGGCGCCGCTGGAGTACGCGGCGAACGATGTCGACCGCCTGGCGGCCGCCCTGACCGAGCGGGGCGAGTACCGCCCGGCCAACGTCTGGCGGTGCACGGACAACTCGCCCGCGGGGCGGACGCCCACCGCCAAGAACCTGCGGGCCACGGTCGAGGCGTTCCTGGGCGGGCTGACCGCGAAGGACTCGGCCCTGATCTACTTCAGCGGGCACGGCTGCCGGGGCGACGCGGGCGCCCTGTTCCTGGCGCCCAAGGACTACGACCCCGCCAACCAGGCCGCCACGGGCCTGCCCGCCGATTGGCTCCGCGAGCAGCTGGCCGCGTGCCCCGCCAAGGTGAAGTTCTTAGTGCTGGACTCGTGCTACGCCGGCGCCGAGGGCCGCTACGCCGGCGCCGACCAGCTGCGGGGGGCGTTCAACGAGGTGGGCGGCGTGCTGACCCTGGCCAGCTCCTCCGGCGAGGAGCGCAGCATCGTCGACGGCGCCGTCGAGCAGTCGCTGTTCGGCTACTGGCTGACCAAGGCCCTGACCGGCCACGCCGACACCAACATGGACGCCCGCCTGACCTTCAGCGAGGTCTACGAGTACGTCCGCAGCTACGTGGAACGCGACGCCCGCGTGCGGCACGGCGTCTCGCAGACGCCGCGGCAGAACGTGGGCTTCGACGTCGACGGCGTGCCGGCCGTGAGCACCCTGACGCCGCAGCCCATCGCTGTGGTGCTGGACGACATGGCGGAGCAGATCGCCTGGCTGGCCCGCAGCGAGCGGTTCGGCCTGGTGGGCACGCTGCCGGAATTCAGCGCCCGCGACTGGGACGAGGGGCGCCTCCGCTCGCTGCTGAAGGACACGTACGGCTCGCTGGGCCGGCGGCTGGCCGACGAGCTGCGGGACCGCATCCAGCTGAAGTTTGCGGCGGCCGGCGTGCGGTCGCAGCTGGTCTCGCCGCAGCTGGTGACCAAGGCCCTGGCGGAGCGGCGCCTGACGCCGGACCAGATCACCACGGCCGAGTCGCCCTTCGGCGCCGCGTCGGCCGGCAAAGACTGCGTGATGCTCAACGGGCAGATCAGGGTCCGCCAGGGCGACATGCTGCTGCTGCAGACCACCGTGATCCAGAACGGCCGCGACGCCCACACCGTGGGCGGGCGGGCCCGGCTGACCCTGGACGACTGGGCCGAGCTGGGCCGCAGCTACCGGTTCGCCAAGTCCGACTTCCGGCAGCGTCGCACCAGCGCGTACAAGCAGCTCTCGCGTGAGGCGTCGGCCATCGCCGCGGCGGACGAGGCGCTCGCCGCGGGCCCCACCCGCGCCGGTGGGCAGGGCCAAATCAGTGGGCAGGGCCGCGCCGCCGCCCGCCACCCCATGCAGGACCCCACGTTCCCGTACCGCGTCAAGCTGCTGGCCCGCGGCGCCGACAGCCGGGGCAAGTTCCAGCACCGGCGGCCCGTGTACCGCGACGGCAAGGCCTACGTCGGCCTCGACCAGGGCGAGAACTACGTGATCGACATCGAGTACGGCGAGCACCGCCGGCTGGACAGCGGCAAGAACATCTACGCCAAGATCTTGGTTGACGGCGTCAGCATCTTGGGCACGCGGTTCGACCGCTCGGGCGGCGGCGGCTCGCAGGCCTCGCTGCCGGTGCCGACGCCCCGCCCGACCGTGACCGGCCGGCCGAGCGGCGGCCGTTCGGCCGACGACGACAACGGCGACCGGCCCGTGTTCAAGGGCGTCGACCTGATCCGCGTGGCCCGGCCCAACGCGTTGGCCGCTGCCCAGGAGTGGGTGCTGCCCCGCAACCGGACCAGCGTCCGCTACGAGGGCTTCTACCCCGAGGGCGACGGCGACGTCTGCCGCTTCTTGGTGGTGGACGCGGTTGACTCGATCGGCGCCAGCCGTGCGTACGGGCAGAACGTTGGGCTGATCACCGTGGTGTTCTACCGCGAGGTCGGCTCGCCCCGCGGCGGCGTGGCCCCGGGCACGGCCCCGGGCCAGAAGCTGCCCGGCCGCCGCGTGCAACGCGTCAAGCGAGAGGGCTACGTGGGCGACCCCATCGCCGTGGTGCACCTAAACTACGCCTCGACCGAAGCGGTGGCCCAGATCGCCAGCGAGTGAGAGGTGACGCGGAGCGTAAAGGGAGAAGAGTGAAAGGTGAAGTGGGAAGTTTGAAGGGTGAAGGGTGAAAGACGGAGGGCGGGCCGGCGCGGTGCAAAGTCGGGCGCCCCATCTAAATCCCCCTCCACCTTCATGGAGATGGGCAAGGGGAGGGGGCGTTCCGGGTACCCGCCCTAAATCCTTCAGCCGACGCCCACAACTGTGTCCACACGCGGCACCGGAGCGGCGCCCAACGCGGCTCGCGTTGGCGAGCATGACACGCCCCGCCCGCGAGCCGTTCTTCCTGATCGCCGCACCGCATGAAAGCTCCTTGCCCCCCGGCCGCCACGCTGCTTCTAGTGCTTGCCGCCTCTGCCGCAGCGGCCGCGGATCAATCGGAGCAGCGGACCAGCGAACAGCGGGACGACCTGGTCGCCTACCTGCGGTTAAAGGTCCCCGCCCACACGGCGCCGGTGACGGCCCTGGCCTTCGCGCCCGACTCCCGCACGCTCTACTCCGCGGGCGAGGACAAGGCGGTGCAGGTCTGGCGCCTGCCGCAGCAAGCCGGCGACGGCGACGCCCCGACCAACGCAGCGGCCGGCGCCCCCTGGCGGCACGCCGGCGCCGCGCGGTGGGAAGTTGGCTACGGCAAGAACGGCGACATCCGCGCCCTGGCGGTCGACCTCGGCACAGGCCGCATCGCCATCGGCGGGCACGGCAACCGCGGCAAGCACGGCGAGCTGGTCTGGTTCGACCCGCAGCGGCTCGACCGGTTCGACGCCTGGCGTTTCCCCGGCGACACGCCCGGCGTGCTGCAGCACGAGCAGGTGATTGCCGCCGCGCGGTTCTCGCCCGACGGCCGGCGGATGGCCTCGGCGGACCTCGACGGGCAGGTGCTCGTGTGGCCCGGCCCGGCCGTGCACGCCGGCGGCCCGCTGCCGGCGCCCACCCGCCGCATCGCCGCGGCCGACCGCCCAAGGCTAGCGGCGGACAAGCTGCCGGAGGTCCGCGTGCGGCCGCTGGCGTGGCTGGGCAACGCGTCGCTGGCGGCGCCCAAGTACGCCGGCTTCAAGGAGAGCCGCGGCTACCGCTTCGGCGTCTGGCGGATTGAGCGGACGAAGCTGAGCCCAGCCGGCGGCCCGGGCGGCCAATCGGGCAACGGGACGGGTGGCCAGACTTCGGCGGACCTGCTGCCGGGCACGTTCTACGGCCAAGTGACCGCCCTGGCCGCGGCGCCGGCCGCCCGCCGGCTGGTGGCGGCCGGCATGACACGCACGGTGGTCTACGACTTCGACGCTGGTGACTCCGACACCGGTGACTCCGACACCGGTGACTCCGACGCCGGTGACTTCAACGCCCGTGGCGCCGCGACGCCCACCAACATCGAGGGCCGCATCGAGCCCGCCCGCTACGTCTACTCGATCGCCCTGAGCCCCGACGGCCGGCGGCTGCTGGTGGGCCGCGTCGGCTCGGCGGGCGCCGGCGGGCAGCCTACTTCCGGCCGGGTCGAGCTGTGGGACATCGCCAACCCACGCAACGCCCGCCGCGTGTGGCAGCGGTCGGCGCCGGCCGTGGTGTCTGCCTGCGCGATCAGCCCCGACGGCAAGCACCTGGCGTGGGCGGCCGGCAACGACGTCTTCTTCGCCCGCTTGCCGGCCGCGGGCCAGCCCACGGCGATCACCGCCGCGCCGGGCGGGCCCCAGATAGTCGAGGCGGCCTTCCTCGCCGGCGCCAAACCCGGGGCCGACCAACCAGCCGAGGGCGATCCACCCGGCGGCGGCGGCCAAGCCCCGTCCTACCGCGTCTTCCTGCGCGACCAATCGACACGGCGGGTGTTCGACCCGCAGGCCGAAGAGATGGTCCGCACGCTGGCCGACAACGCACCGGCGCCCGCGCGGGTGCGGCAGTCGGGCCCGCGGCTGGGCGACTGGTCGATCGAAGGCGTCGGCGCCGGGCGGCGTGGCGGGCGGCCGGGCGAGCGTGGCGTGGTCACGCTCCGCCGGCGGGGACGCGTGGCGTCCACCATCCGCCTCGACCCCGCGCGGCACGGCGCGGCGACCTGCCACGCGTGGCTGACCGCTGCCGACGGGCAGCCGACACGCGTCGCCCTGGGCACCGAGCTTTCCAACGCCGTGCTGGTGTACCGCCTGCCGCGGGACGGGGGCGGCGCCGCGGGGCAGGGCCGCCGTGCAACGGACCGGGCGGTAACGGGCCGGGCCGTGCTCGAGCGGTACTTCCTGGGCCAAGAGGGCAGCATCGCCTCGCTGGGCGCCTCGCCCGACCAGGCGTACCTGGTCAGCGGCTCGCGCGACGGGACGGCCGCCATCTGGCGCCTGCCAACGCCACCGGGCGGCGCCCCCAATGCCGACGAGGGTGACCAAAAGGCTGCCGCCGAAGACGCCCGCCTGATGGCCACGTGGGGCGTGCGGCTCGAGCCCCACGCGGGCGGCGGGGCCGCCATCGCCCAGCTCGACGAGCAGGGCCCGTTTTACAACCGCGGCCTGCAGCCGGGCGACGTGCTGAGCCAAGCCGTCTGGGTCGCCGGCGGCCGGCGCCAAACCACCGCAGACTACGCCACGATCCGCCGCCGGCTGCTGAGCGTCGCGCCCGGCAGCAGCCCCACGCCGTTGGCCTTCGCCGTGACCACCGCCGCCGGCGCCAAGCTCGACCTGCAGGTCGAGCCCGTGTGGAACGCCATGCTGTCGCTGTACAGCCGCGGGTGGGACTGGATCGCGTGGACGCCGCCGGGCTACTACGAGTCCTCCGTGCAGGGCGACCGGCTCATCGGCTGGCAGTTCACCCGCACGCCGGGCCGGGCGCCCGTGTTCGCCACGGCCGAGCGGTTCTACCAAGAGATGCGGCGGCCGGACCTGATCAAGAACGTGCTCCGCGCCGGCGGCCTGGCCCAGGCGGCCAGCGACGCGGGCGAGGAGCAGATCGCCAAGGTCACGCCGGCCAAGCTGCCCACGGTCGAGGTGGTGAGCCCGCCGCCCGGCACGCTCGAGACCCGCGACCAAGAGTTTGAGCTGATCGCCCAGGCGAGCGTCGGCGAGGGCGACCGCATCCGCGAGGTGGCCCTGCTGCGCGACGGCATTGTGAGCGACCGCCGCGTGATCGCCGGCGACCGCCAGAGCGTCACGCAGCGGTGGGTGCTGCCGCTGACCGACCGCCTGCCGCACCGCTTCTCGGTGGCCGCCTGGGGCGAGGCGGGCAAGAGCCTTTCTACCGGCGAGGTGACCGCCCGCTGGGTGGGGACCGGCCCGGCCGACCGCCAGACGCTGTGGCTGCTGGCCGTCGGCATCTCGGAGTACCCGCCGCACGTCGCCCCGCAGCCGCTGGCCTACGGCGCCACCGACGCCCAGCAGGTGGCCGCCGTGTTCGACCGCCGCCACGCGTACGACGAGGTCCGCGCGCGGGTGCTCACCACGCCCGCCCAGACCACCGGCGCGAGCATCCGCGAGGGGCTCGAGTGGCTCATCGAGAGCCCCGACGGCAACGACCTGGCGCTGTTCTACTTCGCCGGCCACAGCAGCGAGCCGCTGCCCAGCGGCGCCAGAGGACCCAGCGGGGGCCGAGGACCAAGCGGAGGCATGGAAAACGACGCGGGCGGTGCGGTCTCGCTGCTGGCCATCGACGGGCCCGACCCGCAGCTCACGCCCGGCGGGCTGCTGCAACGCTTCTGCCAACGCGCCGGGCTGCCCAAGGTGGTGATCATCGACAGCTGCCGCAGCGGCGCCTTCCACCGCGCCATCACCGAGCTGGCCCGGGACTGCAACCAGAAGTCGTGCGGCACCAGCTTCTTCGCGTCGAGCCAGGCGGACGAGCTTTCGCGCGAGTCGCTGCTGCACAACGCCGGCTGGCTGACGCACTTTGTGGTGCAGGGCCTGGAGGGCCAAGCCGGCACGTTCGGCGACTGGGTCACCGACGAGCAGCTGCAGGGCTACGTCCGCCCCGCCGTCCGCGCCGAGACGCTCTACAAGCAGAACCCGGTGATCACCATCCCCCAACACCCCGACCGCCAAGAACTGCCGCTAACGCTCCGCGTGCCGGGGCGCTGAGGGGGCAGGCGTAAGGAGTTGAGCGCGGCGCCGCCATTCGCATGCACGACCGCCAAACAGCGCGTGGGCTGGATGCTCGCACCCCTCTTCCCGTTGCCCGCCGGACGGGTCGCTTGCCTTCCCCGGCCCGCTCTCAGTCGCCACACCGCTACACGCGCGTGAAGAGTCTTTATGGGTTTTCTTTTAGGTCCGCTTCTCTTGATGCTGACGCATTCCGCCTTTGACAAGGTGCTCGCGATTGGGGTTCTGGCAATCTGCTTGCTGCTTGTCTTGCCTTACTTTTTCAAACCAAACAGCCTCACGCTTGCTGTGGCTTTCCTTTCGCCAATGCTTTGGATCGGCACAGGGATATTCACCTGCGTGACAATCGCTGCTTAGCCCACAGAACGAATGCTTGCACCCATCTTCCCGCTATCGGCTGGAGGGCCCGCTAGCCTAGTTCTTCCGCTCTT
>JBCCQL010000140.1:0-7718 GCA_039024355.1 Planctomycetota bacterium | reverse complement strand
GGCTCGACGTCAGCGCATCGAACTCCGAAAACAACGCCGCGGTGGTGTCGACGAAGCGTGCGACCTGCGTGTCCGCATCGAAGACCTCTTGGCGAAACCGGCGAGGCGATCCTTGTGGGCGCCGACCACCTGATGCGGTGCGACTCGTTCCTGCGGCCCGAGACGCACGGCCTGGTCAACTCGTTCCGCAACCCGGACGCGGGCCGCGTCGCGTCGGAAGACCTCGAGAAGGCCCTGGCCGGCGAGACCGGCTGCATGGTCACCACCGACTACCGCGGCGAGCAGACGCTGTGCGCCTACGGCCCGGTTGACCTGCTAGGCGCCCGCTGGGGTTTGCTGGTGAAGATGGACACCAACGAGGCCTTCGCCGCCGCCAACACCATGGCCGCCACGGCCGACGCCGCCTCCGGCCGGCTGCTGGCCATCGCCCTGGGAGTCGCCGTGGTGTCGCTGGTGGGTGTGCTGCTTGTCGCCTGGCTGATGACACGCGCCCTAGTCCGCCCGCTGGTCGAGATGCTGGGCATGGCCCGCGACATCGCCGACGGCGACGCCGACCTCACCAAGCGGATCCGCGTGACGACCCGCGACGAGATCGGCGAGCTGGGCGAGGCCTTCAACCGGTTCATCGAACGCGTCCAGGGCATCATCGCCCGGGTTTCAGACAACAGCCGGATGCTGGCCAACTCCGCCACGCAGCTGAGCGCCGCCTCCGAGTCGCTGACCGGCGGCGCGGCGAGCACCACCGAGCAGTCCGCCAACGTGGCGGCCGCCGCCGAGCAGATGTCCGTCAATATGGACCGCGTGGCGGGCTCTACGGCGAGCATGTCGGACAACATCCGCACGGTGGCGTCGGCCACCGATCAGATGACGGCCACCATCAACGAGATCGCCAAGAACGCCGAGCAGTCCGCCACGGTCGCGGACGAGGCGGCGCGGCTCGCCGAGGTCAGCAACGAGAAGATCGGCGGGCTTGGCGATGCGGCCGATGAGATCGGCAAGGTCATCCAAGTGATCCAGGACATCGCCGAGCAGACCAACCTGCTGGCACTCAACGCCACGATCGAGGCCGCCCGGGCGGGCGAGGCGGGCAAGGGCTTCGCCGTGGTGGCGACCGAGGTCAAGGAGCTGGCCAAGCAGACCGCCACGGCCACGGACGACATCCGCCAACGCATCGAGGGCATCCAGGGGTCGACCGGCGAAGCGGTTGACGCCATCCGCGAGATCACGTCGGTCATCAACAACGTGAACAACGTGGCGCGGACCATCGCCTCGGCCGTCGAGGAGCAGAGCATCACGACACGCGAGATCGCCGACACGGTCTCCGAGACCGCGTCGACCGCCGACACCGTAGCCCAGGGCGTCGGCGAGTCCGCCGCCGCCAGCAAGGAGATCACCACGCACATCTCGGGCGTCGACCGAGGCGCCCAGAGCACCGCCAAGGCCGCCAGCGAGACCCAGTCCGCCGGCGGGGCGGTGGCCGACCTGGCGGGCGAGATGCAGTCGCTCGTCGCGCAGTTCCGCGTGTGAAGACAAGCAGCGAGTCGGCTCGTGAAACGCGGACCTGCTTCACTGGATCATCCCGCGACGCCCCCCTTTTTTTGAAGACGAGAAGCGACGATGCAGAATCCGACGCCGCCGCTGCGGGTGCTGGTAATCGACGACTCGGCCGTTTACCGCAAGATCGTCCGCGAGGTGCTGGCCTCGGCGCCGGGCATTGAGGTCGTCGGCACGGCGGCCAACGGCGTTGTGGGCCTGGCGCAGATCCGGGCGCTCAAGCCGGACGCCGTGACGCTCGACTTCGAGATGCCGCAGCTGGACGGCATCGGCGTGCTGCGGCGGCTGGCGGGCGACCCGTCGGCCCCGGCCGCGATAATGGTCAGCGCGTTCACCACCAGCGGCGCGGCGGCGACCACTACCGCGCTGCAAGAGGGCGCGTTCGACTTCATCCTGAAGCCGGCGACCAAGTCGCTCAGCGAGAGCGTTTCGCAGCTCAGCCGCGACCTGCTGCCCAAGCTAGAAGCCTGCCGCGCCCACCGGGCGATCCGCCGGCCGCTGTGCCGCGCGAAGCCAGCGCCGCCGCCGCCACGCCCGGCGCCGCCACGCCGGGCCGCCGTCCCCGGCAGGGCCAACCCGCTACGCCTCAAGCCGGAGGTGGTCTGCGTGGCGGTCTCCACCGGGGGCCCCAAGGCGTTGACCCAGCTGCTGCCGCGGCTGCCAAGAACCTTCCCGTGCCCGATTGTCATGGTGCAGCACATGCCGCCCATGTTCACGGCCAGCCTGGCGGCAGACCTCGACAGGCGTTGCCAGCTGGAGGTTATCGAGGGGGCAACCGGCATGCAGCCGCGGGCCGGGCAGATTGTGATCGCCCCGGGCGGCAAGCAGATGCGGCTGGCCAACGCCGACGGCGGCCTGCGGATCGAGATCACCAACGACCCGCCCGAACGCAACTGCAAGCCAGCGGCCGACTACCTGTTCCGCTCCGCCGCGGCCACGCTGCCCGGCAAAGCGGTGGGCGTCGTGCTGACCGGCATGGGCGACGACGGCACCGAGGGCGCCCGAGCCATCAAGGACACCGGCGGCGTCATCCTCGCCCAGGACGAGGCCAGCTGCGTCGTGTACGGCATGCCCAAGAGTGTGATCGACAACGGGCTGGCGGACTTCGTCGAGCCGCTCGGCGGCATGGCCACACGGATGATCAGCGCCGTGCAGCGGGGGGCCCTGGTATGAAAGCCACACCCAAAGACATCGACGCCGTCTGCAGCCTGGTCGACGACCTGTGCGGCATCTGCCTGGACAGTTCGAAGAGCTACCTGATCGAGGGCCGGCTGGCGGAGCTCGTCACGCGGCACGGCTGCGGGTCGTACGCGGAGCTTGCCGCCAAGGCCCGCGGGGGGCTGGGGCGGGCGATCCAGTCCGAGATTGTCGACGCCATCACCACGAACGAGACCCTGTGGTTCCGCGACAACCACCCCTTCGAGGCGATGCGTTACAAGCTGCTGCCGGAGATGCTCGACGCCAAGGCCGCCACGCCCTTCCCACGCAAGCTGCGTGTCTGGTCGGCGGCGTGCAGCACGGGGCAAGAGGCCTACAGCATCGCGATGGCCATGGCCGACATCCTGCCGGACTTCGACGCTTGGGACCTGCAGCTGTACGGCACAGACATCTCGCCCGCCGCCGTGGCCAAGGCCAAGCAGGGCGTGTACACCGACCTAGAAATCAGCCGCGGGCTGGATCAAACACACCGCGGGGCGTACTTCGTCCGCAAGGGGCGTGACTGGCAGATCAACCAGGCGATCCGCAAGAAGTGCCGGTTTGAAGTCAAAAACCTGCTGGGGCCGATGCCCGGGCTGGGCAAGTTCGACTTCATCTTCTGCCGCAACGTGGCGATCTACTTCGCGGACAAGGACCGCAAGACGCTGTTCAACCGCGTGGCCGATTCGCTGAACCCCGGCGGGTGGCTGTTTGTTGGCTCTAGCGAGTCGATGACCGGCATGGGCCCACGCTGGGCGACCGAGCGGCACTGCCGCGCTGTTTGCTACCGGCTCAGCGGCCGCCAGGCTGTGGGGGCAAGGTAGCGGGCGGGGTACGCAGCACGCCCTGCACGGCGTCGGCCAGCGCGGCTTGGCGCCGCCAGTGCTGCGTGGCCGCGTTGGCGCCGTCGGCCATGATCGATGGCCGGCGCCATACCGCCCACAGCAGAGCGCCCGCACGCCACGCAAGCGGCCGGCCGCGCTGCTGGGCGATCCGCTGCACCTCGGGCGTGCCGGGCCACTCGCTCAGCATCAGCGTCACGACCGCCGCGGGGCGCCCGCACTCCGCGCACGCCTGGGCCAACGCCCACGCCCAAGCACCTGCGGCAACGCCGATGGCACGCTGCCCCCGGGCGGCGGAATCTTCTGCGGGCTTGGCTGCCGCAGGACGAGCCGAATCGGAACCGGCCGAATCGGAACCGGCCGACCCGCCACAGATCAAACGCCCCGCTCGCATGCCCTCGGTAGCGGCATCGGCCGGGCACAAGCGGAGCGTCATGCCATCGCGGCTGCATACCTCGGTGGCAAACAGCGGCCCACCAGCCGGCGTGTCCGACACAGCGAGCGACCAGCCGGCCCCAATGATCCGCTCCGGCTGATGGGCTGCCGCCAAGGCGAGAATAATCCGGCGGCAGGCGTCTTCCGGCGAGGCAGACACGCCGGGCGCCGGCGCTGCGACCACCACCGCCTGCCCGGCCAGCGTGCCGTGCGTTGCGTCAAAGCCATCTGCGCGGACCCTGCGGCCGCCGGCTATGCGGTCCGTTAGCCCGGCTGCCGCGCCCGCATCGGCAACGTAGATCACCGCGTCGACCGGCTTGGCTGTGGCGATCAAGTGGCCTGCTGCATGGTCTAGGCGAGCGATAACCGGCGGGCCGTGCCGGGTGCGTCTTCTGCAACGAGCCGCAGCCTGGGAGCCGCCTTCGTTGCACCGTTTGGCGGCGCTCCGACCGCGTACCTCGACAACGCCAGCAGCACCTCGGGCGAAGGCTCGGAGAGGGCCAAGGCGTCGGCCGCTTCTGCCACGATTGAACGCCCGCCGAAGCCCGCCAAAGTCAACGCGGACACCACCGCTGCGTTCGTGGCGGCCGAGCGGCTTTCGCCCACGCCGTGCGTGGCAATCAGCCAGTTGACCGCCGCAAGAACGGAATGATCGCCGGCGTCGCTGCCGGCAACCATCAGCGTAGCCAAAAGCGTGGCGGTCGTCGCGGTTGGCGCGGCGCCGGCGTGCTTGCCGCGGCCGGCCTCTTCCCAGCCGCCCGACGGGCTCTGCTCGCCCGCCAAGTACTCGATCGACCTCTCGATCGCTCGCTGGATCTTGGCCGCCAGTTCGTCCGCTGGCCGGGCCGCGCTCCGCCAGACGGCGAGCGCCGCGGTGGCACGCGCTGTCAACCGCAAAGCTCGCTCGTCCTCACAATAGGCGTGCCACGCGCCGTCTTCGCGTTGCTCGCGAATCAGCAGCAGGGCCAGTTCACGCCCCCGCCCGGCAACAAGATCGGCCCCTGGCCCCTGGGCGTCGTGAGACAAAGCGAGGCCATCCGTGCCGTGCAAAGCCAGGCCCGGTGGCAACGCCGCGTCACGCCCCTGGCCGGCGCCCATCCAAGCCCCGAACGCGTGCAAGGCGTCTGCCAAGTCAGCGCCGCTGGGCTGTCGCCCCCCCCCGCTGGCGGCGCCGCGTGTCGCGTCGAGCAGCCAGTGCATCGCGGCAACAACCGGTCGATCGCTCCGCCGCATTCCGCTCTGGAGCAGCGATACAACGGCTCGCGAAGTCGCCACGAGCGACGGACGTGCATGTCTGATGCGTCGGTCGGAAGACCCGCCGCCCACCGCCAGGCAGACGTACCGCTGCACAGCCGATACCGCATCGGCACGCACGCCCATGCCATCGGCGTCCGCCCTCTCTGAATCAGCGAGGCCCGCGTCACCGCCGGAAAGCAGTTCTCCCACCCCGTTCAACGGCGAGACACGCAGCGGCGTCAGGGGCCGCCGGCGCCCGCCGGTACAGGCTTCGCTGCGCGTCTGCGGCCACTGGCAGAACAGGGCGAGCCACTCCCGAGCCTCGGCGTCCACAGCCGTGGGGCCGCCCAGCCGCAAGATGTGGCGACGCGTGGTGCGGAGTTCGTCGATGCCGTCCGCCCCACGCAGCAGCTTCATGGCCAGATAGACGAGCACGCTTGTGCTGAGGTCCACGCCGCCGCCGGGCTCCGCGGGCCAGCCGCCTTGGGGCAAACATGCGTCGTAGAGCGACGCTTCGAGCCGTGCGATCTTGTCGTCGCCGGCGGCCTCGGCACGACTTGCTCGACCTTTTGAGCTCGATTGCCGGACGTACAGTTCCGCCAGCAATTGCGCCGCCGCGGCACGCACGCTCCGCGGACCGGCGGTTCGCCAACCGCCACTGGAATGTTGCCGTGCGAGCAGACCCTGCCGGCAACGCAAGATCGCTACGCGTAGCGACGCGTCGCCGCGGTGATTGATGAGCCCAGCCCGCCGCCGCTCGCCGTACGCCTGATCGAATCGGGCGAGGCGCAACTTGATCGCTGCTTCCATGGTTTGCATCCTGCAAAGCTACGGTCGTCATCCATGACTAGCGTGAGCCTATGGCAGGCGCCGCGGACGCAGCAACCCCTGAGTCGGTGGCGCCAGCGGCGCCAGCGGGCTTGTCGGCGCCGGAGCCAACGAGCAGAACCGAACACCGTGGCCGACGATCGACGCTTCACGGCCGGTTACGCAGACACCGCCGCCAGCGGGCGACGTCTGGGTCGAACGCTCTTAGACGGCGCCGGCGGGCAGCGTGATCTTGAAGCACGCGCCGGGCGCCGAGTCGGCCAGCGCTTCGACACGCCCGCCGTGATCGGTGACGATCCGCCAGCACTTGGAGAGGCCGAAGCCGAGTCCGCGGCCCGCTTCGCGCCCGCTAAAGAATGGGTCGAACAGGTGCTCACGCACCTCGGCGGGGATCCCCGGGCCGTTGTCGCGGATGGTGACGGCGACCATGCCGGGCGGCTCGGCGTAGGCGGAGACGGCGATCTGGCCGCCGGCGCCCATCGCGTCCAGGCTGTTCTCCAGCACCGCTTTCACGGCGACTTCGGCCTGCACACGGTCGGCGTTGACCAGCGGCTGGCCGTCCACGGCCAGGGCGATGGTGACCGACGCCTCCGCCGCGCGGCCTTCGAGCTCGCCCACCAAGCCGCTGAGCATCTCCCCGATGTCGAAGACCGACGGCTGGAGCTTCGGCGGCCGGGCGAACAGCATCAGGTCGGAGATCATCTCGTGCGCCCGCATCGCCTGGCGGTGGATCGCTTCGAGCATCTTCCGCTTGTCGGCGTCGGCCTCGCGCTTGAGCAGCGTCTGCGCGCGGGCGGCGATGTTGGCGAGCGGGTTGTTGATCTCGTGGCTGGCGCCGTAGGCCAACTCTTTCATCGCGTCGAGCTTCGCCCGCTCCACCGCCGCAGCGAAACGCGCGTCGGCTTCGGCGTCACGCTGTGCCGGTGCTTCACAATCCGGCGGAGCGGTAGGCCTGCGTTCCGAGCTATCCGGCTGCATGGCGTTGAATCGGCGCCCGCGGAAGCCGCGGCGCCGCCGCACACGGCCGACGCCACGCCGCCCGTCAGTTAGGCGTCGCGGTCTCTACGTCGAGCAATTGGCAGACCCGCGTCGTGAGCGTGTCGACGTCGAACGGCTTCTTCATGAAGTCGTTGGCGCCGGCGTCACGCAGCTTCTGGATGCGGTCTTCTTCCACCATGCCAGAGATGCAGATGATGCGCACGTCGTCCATGGTCTTGTCGCCGCGGACCAGCTGACATACCTCCATGCCGTTGATGTCCGGCAGCATGATGTCCAGGATCACCAGGTCGGGGCGGAACTCCTTGATGAGCATGCCCGCGCCGAAGCCGTTGTTGACGCTCTGCACGTCGAACCGGCCGTCACGCTCGAAGTGATCGACCAGCAGGTCGACCAGGTCTTGGTCGTCGTCGACGATCAGCAGCTTCCGCTTGCCGCTGTCGAGTGCGTCGGTCGGGATGCCGTTGTCCCGCATGAAGGCGTAGAGCTGGTCACGCGGGATCCGCCGGAAACGGCTGCCGGGCACGCGGAAGCCCTTGAGCTGGCCCGAGTCGAAACACCGGTTGTTGGTCCGCTGGATGACCTTGCAGATCTTGGCTGCTTCGCCGGTCGTGAAAACGGTCTTCATGC
>JBCCQL010000139.1:0-7793 GCA_039024355.1 Planctomycetota bacterium | reverse complement strand
GCCGCCGGCCTCGCCCGGCAGGTCGTCGACCTGGAAGTCTTCGGCCGACAGGTAGCGCCCGCCGAACGACTCGACCAGCTTGCTGCGTGGCCCGCCCAGCGGCTCGCGCGAATAGACGTGGGTGCGGAAGCCGCTCTCGGCCAGCGCCATCGCCCCCAGCAGGCCCACCGGGCCGGCCCCCAGCACCAGCGCGTTGCAGCCCTGCGAGGGGCGCGCGGTTGGATCGATGGCGCACGCCCACGGGAGCCGCTGCTGCACGCCCCAGATCTGCGTGAGCGCCTTCTCGGCGATGGTCAGCGGCTCGATCAGCACGGCCACGTCCCGCAGGCCGCTGGGCACGGCGGTGAGGAATTCGGCCCGCTCGACAACACGCTCTGCCATGTACCCATGCCGCTGCTTGATGCCCCGCTCCGTGAAGTCGCCCGAGTAGCAGAAGTCTTGCTGGCCGTTTTGGCACGCGGTGCACCAGCGGTGCGGGCAGGGGCGGCGGACGCTGGGCACCACCAGGTCGCCCACGGCCAGGCCCTGGACGCCGGCGCCCACGTCGGCAACCTCCGCTAGCGATTCGTGCCCCAGCACCAAGTGGTCTTCGCCGGCGGGCGGCGTGCCGTAGTCGCCGGCTGCGATCTCGCGGTCGGTGCCGCAGACGCCCACTTCGAGCATCTTCAGCCGGACCGCCTCGGCTGGCGGCGCGGGCGGCTCTGCGGCAGAAATGACCCGGGCTTCACGCGAGGCGGGGAAGATCGCGAAGGCGCGCATGGCGGGACCCCAATCGGCAGGGCGTGGCGGTGGCGGGCCCCGGTTATACGGCCGACGCTCGGTCAGCCGCAACGGGCCGCCGCACCGGGCGAACGCCGCGGCGCAGAACACCGGCGAAAGCAACGCCCACCACACCGCCCAGCAGGTGCGCAAGCGGCGCCGGCGTAAAGGCGGCCGCGCTAGAATCGACGAACAGCGTTACGCCGGCCACGCACTCGTAGCAGCACTTGCCGGCGAAGCCGAGGAGCGGCAGCACGCCGGCGGCCAGGCGTGGCCAGTTGCGGTCGCCCCAACCATCGATCGTCCAGCGTGCCGTTACCCAGGCGAACAACGCCGAGTCGATCCCGCTGAGCCCGCGGTAGAACTGCATGCCGGGCGCCGCCAGCCAAACGCCCAGCGAGATGCCGAGCGCCGACGTCAGCATTAGCCCTAGAAAGCGGCCCCGCCCCGCCCGCTCGCACACGGCGCCCAGCACGGCCAGCACGGCGCCGTCCCACAGCAGGTGCTCACCGCCGTAGTGCGTGGCGTGCCCCGTGAGCAGCCGCCAGAGCTGGCCCGAGGCAACCGCGCCGCGGTCGAACTCCAGCGCCCCGGCGAGCGGCGGCACGAGGTGCGTCGCCACGCTGAACAGCAGCACCCCGATGGTGACCAGCGGCCACGGTTGGCGGTCGATCGTGGCGCCCTGTTCTGTGTTGGCCATGTCCCACTCCCCGCACGTGACCACCCGAAACCAAAAAAGATGGGCGGGCCGCCAGGCCTCCCGGCGGCCCGCCCGCTACGCTTGCCGAGCCCGACTACGAGTCCGACTTTCAGACGCTCACGCCCCGGGCGTCGGCCCGCGTTTGGCACGCCGCCGCCCGCGTGCGCCGGCCGCACCCCACCCGACGGCCAGCAGCACGGCGCCCGTCACCGGGTCGATCGCCCCGCCGCCGCGGCCGCCTCCGCTTGTGACACGCGGCATCATCAGGTCGCGGCTGGTCGGCGAGCCCTGGCTGGCGGACGGCGTCGCAGGCGGCAGAGGCACGCGGCGCGACGCCACGGGACCTGCCGGTAGCGGCGCCGCCCCGCTCGCGGCAGGCGGAGCGGCCGGGCCGGCGGCTTCGCTCGCAGCCTTGGCGACCCGGCGGTCGCGGAGCTGCTGCAACCGCTCACGCACGGCTTCTTGTGCCCGCCGGTCACGGGCCAGCCGGGTCGCGTTGCGGCGATCGATCTTCCACCGGCGGTACTCGCCGTCGTTCTCCAGCACGATGAACGACGCGTACTCGCTGACGATCGAGTAGCCCTCGCACAGCCGCACGATGGCGTCCTTGTGCTTGCCCGGCACGCCCGCCGCACGCTCTTCGGCCATCAGCCGATGGACCCGGCGCCAGGCCCACATCCGCTCGATCTCGGGGTTCGCGTCAGACGCGGCGGGCAGCGTAACCTCGACCGTCTGCTCGATCGGCGCCCCCTGCACCTCGCCGCCGATGGTCACCCGCAGCGGCCCGTCGCCCCGGTACCGCCCGTACACCCGCAGCGGCGCCCCGTGGAACAGGTCGGGCAGCGTCTTGGGCTCGATGTCGAACGTCTTGAGCCCGGTGAAGGCCAGCAGCGGCCGGCGGATGGCGGGCCGCATCAGCTTGCGGCGGAAGGCCTCGGCCTGCTGCTCGAAGTCGTCCTGGTCCGACAAGAACGCCGCCAGCCCGCCGGCGCCCTCGGCCAGCTGACGCAGCAGCGGGCGGTTGACCTCGTTGCCGACGCCCACGCAGAACACGCGGCTGCCGCTAGGCTTGCCGCGGATCAGCTCGATAAGCTCTTGCTGCTCGCGCTGCTCGGTCATGCCGTCGGACAGCACCACGACGTTCAGCACGCGGTCCGGGTTTTTGTAGCCGTAAGCCGCCGAGATAGCGGGCCGCAGGTTGGTGCCGCCCCGGGCGCGTTGGCTGGAAAGGAAGCCACGCGCTTCCTCCAGCCGCGTGCCCGACACCGGCAGGGCGGCGCCGAACAGCGGGTTGGCCGCCACGTTGAACGCCAGCAGATCAAACCGGTCGGCCTCGCCGAGCGAACGCATAAAGGCGTGCACCGAATCGCGCGACAGCCGCAGCTTGCCGTCGTTGGCCATGCTGCCGGAGATGTCGAGCAGGAAGACGTAGTCCATGCCACTGTTGAGCTCCGCCAGCTCTTGGCCGGCGGTGAGCGTCAGCTGGAAGTAGCCGTCTTCGCCCGATGGCTTGGAAGCGATGACGTCGATGCCGGTCCGCGGCCGACGCGTCTGGAAGGCGAGCACCACGTCACGCCCCAGGTCGCCAGCGTCGGTTTCGAGGCTCGCCTGCAGGTACGCGTCCGAGTGCCGGACCGCCACAAAGTCGTCCGCGTGCGACGGGCTGCAGAGATCGACCAGCGGCGCCTCGCTCTTGACCTCGAGCGACAGCGAGAACCGGCCCGTGGTCCGCTGCTCGTCTGTGGCCCGTGTGGCCGTGGCCAACGGGTAGACGTAGGTCGCCCGATCGTGGTCGTAGTCCAGCTCCTGGTAGTAGGTGACCTTGATGCGTTGCTCGGCCCGCGCGGCGATGGGGAACACACGCATCTCGAACGTCTTGTAGTCCACCTGCTCGAGCAGCCCGGGGTCGCGGCGTGTCTGCTTGTAGCTCTCGTAGATCTGCCGCGCCCGCTGCTTCTCGACCACCTCGCCCACCATTTCTTTGCCGCCGATCCACATGCTGAAGTTCGAGACGCTCGCCCCCTTGGGCACGGGGAACGTGTAGAGCGCCTCGACAATCCGGTCTTCTTGGTTGACGAAGACCTGCTCGACTTCGGTCACGGCGACGCCGTTGTTGATCACGACGCGGACGTCGTGCTGCTGGATCTCGAGCTGGCCGCCGAAGCCGCCGTCGGCGATCAGCAGCCCCGCCGCCGAGGCAGAGCCTACACCGAACGCACCGGCGAGCGCTACGATGAGCCCGGCCAGTGGCCCGGCAAGGCGGCCCGCCGCGGGCAGCAGCCGCGATCTGCCCACCCCAGGCGTATGGCTCGGCGGCGGCACGGTTGGCGGCAGCAGTGTTGGCGAAGACATCACGCAGCTCCTTGGTTTCGGTTGGGGGGACGATCGCCCCACCCAAAACAAATGCCGCGCCAAAACCCGAGCAATTCTGTAACGTGCTATTTGCCAGCTGCTTACGTCGAACGCCCAGCGAGCCACCCCAAAACCCGAGCCTCGTAGAAGACGCCGCGTGTACATCGGTAGCGCAAAATGCGCGCACCAAATCTCGCGGCTAGTACGCGACGCTGTCGCGGCGTAGAACCGGCGGCTGCACCGCGATGCCCGGCACGCTCAGGCAGCGCCGCGCTACTGCCAGCGTGCCGCAGAGCGCGAGAAGCAGAATGGCGGGGCACGCTTTCGCCCGCGTTTTCGGTCCCCCTATCACCAGGCCACAAGCCATGCACGCACGCCCCGCAGCGTTCTGCCGGACCTCGGCGATCGGCCTCGCCCTCGCCGCCGTTCTTGTCGGCTCAAGCGGGTGGGCGGAGGTCTTCCCGCCCGGGCGAACCGAGTTGCAACGCACCGTGGTCACGCCGTACGCCTTCGGCGGGCTGATCCAAGGCTACGGCCTAGGCAGCCTCGCCGAGCAGTATGCCCACCCCACGGAGTCGACTTCGCTGGTCTGGCGGGGCGAGCCGGGCCAGGCCGTCGTTGACCTGCGGGGCCTGGGAACGACGGTCAAAGACATCGCGATCCACGGCAAGCCGTCGCGCGAGGCGGCCGACGGCGACCGCGCGGGCGTCGGCATCGCCATCCGGCGGCTACGCGGCACACGCGGCGTGGGCAACGGCAAGCACACGATCGGCCCCGTGCTGATCACCCGCTGCGACGCCGCGGTGCAGGTCGGCGACGCGACCGGCGACCGCAACTGCGACGAGTCGCACTTCACGACGCTGCACGTGCACCACTGCGGCGTCGGCGTCAGGCTGCTCAACACGATGGCGCTGGGCCACACGTTTGACTACGTGCGGGCGATGGGTGTCGAGGCGATCTTCGAGGTGCGTGCCGGCGGCAACCTGCTGGCCAACCGCGTCGCCGCGATGGGCCCGATGACCGTGCTCAAGATCGACGCCGCCCGCCGCGCGGTCGGCAGCAACAACGCAACCTACTGGCTGCACCACGTCAAGTTCGACCAGAAGGCCGGGCCGCGTGGCATGCTGGTCGACATGAAGACCGGCGCCGCGGCCAAGGTGGTTTCCTACGGCGGGCATATCGCCTACGACGGCTACGCCGCGACCGACGCGCGGGTGGCCATCATGCGATCGTCCGGTGAGCTCACCCTACGCGACTGGTACAACCTCCAGGCCGGAATGCTCGAGTGGCACGCCAAGCGTGGCAAGGTGTGCTCGTTCCGCGTCCGCGACTCGCGGCTGGCCTGCGACCCGCTCGAGCTCTTCGCCGTGGGCGCCAGCACCGGAACGGCGTTCATCGAAGTGACCGGGTGCTGCGATCTATCGGGCCGGCCGCTGCCGGACACCAAAGAAGAACTCACCGGCGACGGCAAGCGACCGCGTGGCGACGCCGCCCCAGGGGTTGGCGAGGCCGGCGGTGCTGGACCGGCCCGTGGTTGATGGGCGTGCCTTTGATGGGCCCGTGCTTGGCCGGCGTGGTGGGCTGGCTGGGCGACGATGGGTGCGCACGCGCCCAGGCGTCCGCGCCGCGGTCTTCGTGCGTCAGTCCCTCAACCGGGCGCCGGTCGGCAGGATGCGTTCGGCCTCAACCGGCGGCGGGCACGTGGTCTCGTTGAGTTCGAGCCACGCCTCGAACGTGTTCACCTCGGGCGCGACGCCCGCCGGCTGGTCGATCGCCCGCAGCAAGCCATCGAACGCCGCCCGCCCCAGCTGCGTGGTCTCTTGGCAGACGGCCGACATCTTCGGGAACACGCCGCTACGCATGTCGGTGTCGTCGAAGCCGATGATCGACAGGTCTTCGGGCACCTTCACACCAAGCCGGTGGGCTTCGTTCACCACGCCAACCGCAACGAGCGGGTCGGCCACGTAGATGGCCGTTGGCCGGTCGCGCATGCCCAGCAGCTGCCGCAGCAGTTGCGCGCCGTCCAGGCGATGGGGCGGCACCCGGCACACAAGCCGCTCGTCCCCGAGCCCGTGCGAATCGAGCACCTGCTGGTACGCGCTCAATCGGTCGAGGTGATCGCCGTCGTCCCGCTCGCACGCGGCGAACGCTACCCGCTTGTGGCCGATGGACACCAGGTACTCCACCGCCTGCCGGCTGGCGGCCGCAGAGTCGGCGTACACGAACGACAAACCGGGGCACGGGAAGTGATCTCCCAGCACGACCAGCGGCAGGCCCTCGGTCGCCCACTCGGCCACGAGGGAACGCTCCGCAGAGGTGCCTCGGATGATCGCGCCGCGAACGCCCTTCCTCACAAAGAACTGCTTGAGGCTCTCGTCGGGGGCTTTGTCGCGCGCGGCGTCGAGCAGGATGACGTCGTACTCGGTCTGACGCATCCGGTCCGCGATGCCTTCCAGGCAGGCGGAGTCGTACGGCGACCCTATGGTGAACGGCCCGGCGTACAGCAGTGCGATCAGATCGACGGTCCTGCGGCCTACCGCTGGCTTGTAGTTGCAGGCGGCGACCGCATCGTTCACACGGTCGCGCATGTCTGGCGCCACGCCGTCGGCGCCGTTGATCACACGCGAAACCGTGGCGATCGAAACGCCCGCCTTCTTCGCGACTTGCCTGACCGAAGACATCTAGACTGCCCAAAGTTGCAATGTAACTGTTACAGCCAGCTTCCCATGCGGTTTCGCCCATGTCAAGCGAGTGCGGGCATTAGCGGCCAAGATCGCGACCGCCCATCGACTCAACAGGCACTTCGAAGAGCACACGAGAAACTGCGATTATTTCAGAAATTTGTGGTCCAATAGCTTGACAACCGCTGCCCGCCCCTTGTAAACCCGGAACTGTTCCGGGAACGTTACATCGTGGCTTTGTGAACACGCCCACCGGCTTATCAAAACCCGCTGACGCTCCCGCAGCTACTTCGCACTTCTCTTCCCGTGTCGTCTCTCACTCGTTCGTAACTCGGTTCGCGTAGCTGCAACGCGGCTTCGGCGTGTTGCATGCCGAGCCCGCTCGCATGCTGGTGTAGTGGCGCCACGGCTCCGCAGGGTGCTGCCTTGGTTCGCAACTTGTTCTTTTCTCGATGTAAGGGTGGCGTAATGAAAACGTTTTTGGCGGTGGCTGGCCTGGCTCTCGGCGTGGCGTTTGCCTGTGGATCCGCGGAGGCAAACCTGTTGACCAACGGCAGCTTCGAGGCCCCTGACGCCTCAGGCGGTGATGTGTCGAACGGGCCCGCGGCGCCGTGGGTAGGTTTCGGCGACCCCAACGTCCGCTTCACAACGGCGACCGAGTCGTTCGACGGCGATCAGTCGCTGAAGACGTTTGGCCCGTTCGGCTTTATCGGTGATGGCGCCGGCGGCCTGCAGTCGGCTCCCGCCACGCCGGGCACGGTCTACGTCGGAGAGATTTACGCGTTGCAGCAGAGCGCCGACGCGTTGCAGGGCGGCAACTTCGGCGTCTACAAGCTCGAGTTCTTGGACGCCGGCGGTGGGTTCGTCGGAGGGTCGCCCATCTTGGGCTTCAACGTGTTCGAGTCGAACCCGTTCAACGCGATGTCGCCACTCGATGAGTGGACGCTGCTGGGCGTGGGTGGCTTGGCGCCGGCCGGCACAGCGTCGGTGCAGGCGGTGATCGTGCAGGTGCAGCTCGGCGACGCCACCGGTGGCATTGTCGGCGGGGCGATCTTCTGGGACGCGGCCACCGTGATCGCCATCCCAGAGCCGTCCTCCTTCGCCCTGGCGGCCTGCGGGCTGGCTGGCGTGGTGGCCCGCCGCCGGCGTGCCTGAGGCAGCTCGTCAGAGACCCTAAAAACGGTCCCTCAACCGGGGCCCCCGAAACTGAATCGTGCGTGGGGCCCGCCCCGGGGGCATGCAGACCTCCCGCGGGCGGGCCTGCCGCGGCGTTTTGCGTCCCCGGCATCACGCGATCGGGG
>JBCCQL010000138.1:0-7845 GCA_039024355.1 Planctomycetota bacterium | reverse complement strand
CCGCCCGTTCGGTGTCGGACGGCACCCTGGCAAGCGACTACGAGCCCCAGCGGTCCCTGATCGAGGCGGCCGCTGCGCTGGGCGTTGGCATGCCCGGCGAGGCCCGCCGCGTGCTAGAGGGCCTGCGGCAGCGGGGCTGGGCGCAGGCCGAGGTGCGGCCCGGGCTCACCGCCGGCCAAACCGATGCGGTTTTGGAGTGGCTCGCTGAGACCGTCGCGGCTGCGGACGCACAGTTCGTCGAGCCCGGCGTAGAAGAGGCGACTGTGGCGTTCAACCCCGCCAGTGCGCCCGGTTGGGTGGCCGGCGATTGGCGGCTGCCTGGTGGCGGTCCTCGCCACAACCGCGTGTGCGACGCTGGCTTGCCGCACTTGTGGGCCCGCTGGTCGGCGGTGGTTGAGGCAGACCCCGCGCGGGAGGCTACGCTTGCCGCGTTTGCCTACAAGCTGCAGTCCGACAAGCGGCCCGCGACGCCAGTGGGCCAGCCGGTTGCGGTTGGCGATACGGTTTTGGTGCGGACTTCCCAAAACCTGGTTGCCATCGACTTCAACACCGGCCGCCGGCTGTGGGAGACGCGGCCCGACCACGCGGCAGCGGTTTCGGACCAGCAGCAGGCGTGGTACCGGCGGGTCGCCCAGCAGTCGGAGTCAGCCGCGTTGTCGCGCGAAGCGATCCGCGGCTGGTACGACCGGGTGGGCGCCTCGGTGGCCGCGGACGACCTGCATGCGTACGTCATCGAAGCGGTACCCCGGGCGACAGCCAGCGAGGCGCAGTGGTCGCCCTTCGCCCGCCAGCGGGCCTGGATGGAAGCCATGCTCGGCGAGGCGAGCAACCGCCTCGCCGCCTACAGCCTGACGACACAGGGCAAGCTGGCGTGGTCCGTTGGTGGTAGCGGGGGCGGGCCGCTGGCGGATGCCTACTTCCTCTCTGCGCCGCAGCCGTTAGGCAACGACCTGGTGGCGGTCGCCGAAGTCGATCAGACCATCTGCCTGGTGCTGCTGGACCGCTCTTCGGGTGGCCTGCTCTGGCGGCAGCCGCTGGTGAGCGTCGAGCGTGGCGTCGACCAGAACTCGATGCGTCGGTTGGCGGGGGCGTCCATCGCCCAGGCCGGCGCCGATGTGATCTGCTCGACCGGCGCGGGCGTCGTGGTGTCGGTCGATATGCTCAACCGATCGATCAACTGGGTAGACCGTTTCCCGGTGAAAGAAGGACGCGAGGCCATCGACTCGATGCCGTGGCGCCGCCGGCCGCGGGACGTGTGGCCCCAGAACGCCAAGCAAGGGTGGCTAGAGAACCGCTTGATCGTCGCCGGCGGCCGCGTGCTGGTCGCCTCGCCGGAGTCCCCTGCCCTGCACTGCCTTGACCTGCGGACGGGCGCCGCCCAATGGCGGCAGAAACGCGACTCGAGCACGCACGTCGTCGCCGCGGCGGGAGGCGTGGTCGTGGTCAACGACGCCGACTCGGTCAGCGGCCTCGACCTCGCGACCGGCAAGCGGGTGTGGGCGGCCGAGGAGTTGGGCGGCGGCGTCGTGAGCGGGCGTTGCCTATTGGCGCAGGGCAAGGTGTTGGCGCCCCTGTCGGAGGGGTCGATCGCGGTCATCGACGCCGCCGGCGGCGAGCTGGTCGATCGGCTCGAGTGCTGGTCGGGCGGCGGGGCCGGCAACCTGATTTTCCACCGCGGCGCGTTCCTGTCGCACACCGCTTCGGCCCTGGACCGCTACGACCAGCGGGCTGTGCTGATGAGGATGGTAGACGCGCGACCCTTGGTCGACTCGGCCGCCGCCCGGCGCCGGATCTCAACCCAGCGTGCGCGGCAGGCGGAGACCGCCCGGCTGTGCATCGAGGGCGAGTCTTTGCTGGTCGAAGGTCGGCTAGACGTGGCGATCAAGCGCTTCGGGCAGGCTTACGAGCTAGATCGCTCGTCACCGCTGGCCAGGCAGCGTTTGCGGACGGCTTTGATGCTCAGGCTGCAAGAGCCTGGGCTCAGCCAACCCGACCTCGATAGGCTGTCCCGCTTGGTAGACAGCCCGACGCAGCGGATGGCTCTGAACGTGCGCATGGTCCAACTCGCGATCGGCGACAACCGGTTGTCGTCGGCCATCGGCCCTTCGGCGAAGCTGCTGAGAGAACCGGGCTCAGGCACGACGTTGATCCGCGTCCAGGCGGGGCGGTTTGCTACCCCTGCCCGTTGCGTAACCGGGTTGCTAGCCAGGGCGTGGGGCCAGGCGTCTAGCAAGGTGCGGGAACTGTCGGCCCAATCGCTGAAGCGGCAGCACGACTCGTTCGCTACGGTTGCCGGCCGGCGCCGCTTTGCCGAGGTGTTCGCGGAGTTGCCGGAGCTGGCGGGGTTCGAGGCGGCTGGCCCCCTGCAGCCGGGGGAGTTGTCGCTGCTTAGGCTGCGACGGGCGGAAGCCGCCATGCAGGGCCGCTCCGCCCCGTGGGACACGTCGACAGGCGCTACTGCCACGGACCGCCGCTGGTCAACACGGCAGGCGATAGCCGAGGTCGAGCGTGAAGAGACCGACGCGGAAGACACCCGGCGGTACCGGTTTGGCCGCCGGCGGGTCGCCGGAAAACGCCACGTGGCCTCACGCGTCGTCGCGGCAGACCCGGCCGGCGTGAACGCCCCGGACGGCATTGTCGACTTCGCGGTTGACGCCGAAGCGGGGCAGCTCCTCGGCTTCGATTCGCGCGGCGACGAGGTCTACCGCACCGTCCTTCAGGGCCCGGGCGGGGGATTCGTGCGGCGGGTCTTTTCGCAGCCAGACACACGCATCTGGCGGCTTGGCCCGTGCGTCTACGTGTCGACCGGGCAAGACATTTTGGCGTTCGAAACGCTGCCGGGCGGCGAGGGGGGCGACCGCTGCTTGTGGACTACCGACGGGCTCACGCAGAAGCTGCTGCGGCAGACGCGGTCGGCCGGTGGTGGGCCGCTAGCCCGCCCCAACCGGGCGCCCGTTATTGAGCCTGCGGCGGCCGCAACGATCGTGGCGGTCTCGGCCCGCGGCGTCGTGTTCCGGAAGGGCGACGTGCTGGTCTGCGTCGACCCTCTCTCGGGCGGCCCGCTGTGGCTGCGCGAAGCGGAGGGCCTGAGGGACGAGGCCACGGCCCACGGCGCCTACGTGTACGCAACCGTCACCGGCGGCCCGGGGCGCCGGCTCTCGATGATCGATGGCGCCGACGCGGGCGAGTGGGCGTCGCCCGCCGGCAAGTGGCTCTCCAGCGGCCGCGGGCTGGTCACCACCTTCCACCGCAACACGGTGACCGTCACGGATGTGGCCACGGGCCAGGCGGTCCTCGAAAGGCGCTACAAGCTGATGCAGCCGTCGCCCACCGGCCCGCAGCTGCAGGTGATCGAGGGCGCGGTCGTCACGCTGCAGCAGGACGGCACGCTCGAGATCATCGACACGCACGCAGGCCGCCTGGTCGCCAGCACCAAGCTAAACGTGGCCGGCACGGCGCGGCTGCTGCCGCCCGTCATCCGCGGCGACCGGCTGCTGGTGACGCTGGACTACGCGTCGGTGAACACCAACGGCGCCAGCCGCTTGGTGTCGCTAGACCCGGGCACGTCGGCCGTTGGGGAGAGCGCCGGCGAGGTGCGGTGCTTCGACCTTGCGAGCGGCAGGCAGGTGTGGCCCCGGCCGGTGCAGATCGAGCGCCGCGCGTTGCTGCAGCGGCTGCCGCTGGGCGCGCCGCTGCTGGTGTTTGGCGCCAAGACCGACAGCGCGAGCAACCGCCGCATCAACCCCGTGACACGCATCCTGGTGGTCGACGCCGCGACAGGCCGGACCGTCTACCGCGACGACGGCCTGCCGGGCGATGGCGCCGGCGTCTACGCCGTCACCTACAGCGGGGGCCAGTCGCCCCGGCTGCGGATCAGCCTGCCGCAGGCTCAGGTGACGCTGCGGCTGAGCGATCGGCCCCTGCCGCCAGGCCCGCCGGCAACCGATGCGGTAGAGACGGGCGTCACGATCAACCGGAGCGTCAACGGCTTTATGCGGCAGTTCCAAAAAGTGATGCGTGGCGCCGTGCAGCCGAAGAAACCGGGCGGCGAATGAGCCTACCGCCTGGCCGGCGGGGCAAGCGGTAGGTCCGCCGCGACCACCGGCATGAGAGGGGAAGAGCGCGGCAGGCAAGACGTGGCCGGCGTCACTCGCACTGCGTGCGGAAGATGCCCTACGCCGCGGGTTATCGCCTCAATTGCGGTGTGCGTATGATAGTCTCGATGTCGGTTTGCAGTGGGCCCACCCCTTCAGTCGCCACGCGACCGATCTAGCTGCCGCCGTTTTTTGTTCGAGCTAGGAGAGCAGACATGCGCACCAAACTTCTGGCGGGACGTCTTTCCGCGAAGCCTAGCTACGCGTGCCGCCTGCGGTGGTTGCTGGCCTGCTCGGCCGCAATTGCGGTGTCGGCCGGCGGGTTGTCGGCGGTGGGTGCGGGGCCCGACCGAGAGGTGCAGCAGACCGTCGACAAGGGGCTGCGCTGGCTGGCCTCGCAGCAGCACCGCCTGGGGCACTGGACCGCCCAGGGCCGGTACCCCACGGCGATGACGTCGCTGGCGGGGCTCGCGTTGCTGAGCGAGGGCTCGACGCCCAACCAGGGCCCGTACGCCGACAACCTGCGGCGTGCGGTGGACTACCTCGTCCGCCAGGGCCGCCCCAATGGGTTGATCGGCGACCCGCTCCGAGACGACCGCTACACCTACGGCCACGGGTTCGCCATGCTCTTCCTCTCGCAGGTGCTGGGCGAGGAAGAAGACTACCAGCGTCGGCAAGAGCTGATCCGCCTGCTGCAAGCGGCGGTCAAGTTTACGGGCGAGGCGCAGACGTCCGCCGGCGGTTGGGGCTACGTCAGCGCGAAGGACGGCAACGGGTTCGACGAGGGCTCTACCACCATCACGCAGGTGCAGGGCCTGCGGGGCTGCCGCAACGCGGGCATCGCCGTGCCGAAGGAGGTAATCGACAAAGCGGTCCGCTACATCCACGGCTGCACGCTCAAGGACGGCGGCGTGCAGTACAGCTCCAAGGGCGGCGGCGGCCGCCCGGCCATCACCGCCGCCGCGGTGGCCTCGCTGTACAGCGCGGGCGAGTACGACGACAACTTCGTGCCCCGCATGCTGGAGTACTGCCGGCGCCACCTGGGCACCCACAACCAGAGCAACTACGGCCACTGGCACTACGCCCACTTCTACTACGCCCAGGTGCAGTACCGGGAGGCGGGCGACACTTGGTCCAACTACCGTAAGGCAACCTACGCGAAGCTCCTGCGTGAAGCCACGCCGCAGCGGACCGGCGAAGGCCAGGGCGTGAGCTGGGACCAAGGCTACATCGGCAACGTGTACACGACCTCCCTGAACCTGGTGATCCTCCAGCTCGACAACGCCTGCCTGCCCATCTACCAGCGGTAGCCGGTTTGGCGACGGCCATGCTCGGCATCGCCCGCCCGGCCACGCCCAGCGCGCCGCATCAGACAACGCACCCCGCACCGCCCCCGAGCCGTGCGGCCCGACCCGCCACACCAAGCCGAACACAACCAGGGGCGCCCCTTGAGCGAAACCACGACGCCGGTAGACGACCACCTGGTCGAGCGCATGCAGTCGGCCAGCGGCCGGATCCGCGAGCAGCTCGCCAAGCTGGTGGTCGGGCAGCAGGACGTGATCGACCTGCTGCTGACCACGCTGTTCTGCCGCGGCCACTGCCTGCTAGAGGGCGCCCCCGGCTTGGCCAAGACGCTGCTCATCAGCACCCTGGCCAGGTCGCTCAACCTGACGTTCAGCCGTATCCAGTTCACGCCGGACCTGATGCCGGCGGACATCACCGGCACCGAGATCATCGAAGAGAACCGCTCCACCGGCCAGCGGGAGATGCGTTTCCTCGCCGGGCCGATCTTCTCGCACGTCCTGCTGGCCGATGAGATCAACCGCACGCCGCCCAAGACGCAGGCCGCGTTGCTCGAGGCGATGCAGGAGCAGCAGGTAACGGTCGGCCGGGTGCGCCACTCGATCGGTTCACCGTTCTTTGTGCTCGCCACGCAGAACCCGGTCGAGCAGGAGGGCACCTACCCGCTGCCCGAGGCGCAGCAGGACCGCTTCATGGTCAAGGCGCTGGTCAACTACCCGAGCTTCGAAGACGAGGTAGAGGTGGCCCGCCGCACCACGGCCACGTCCTCCGCCGAGGTGCAGGCGGTGCTCTCGCCGGACGAGATCCTCGACCTGCAGGCCGCCGTCCGCAGCGTGCCGGTGGCTCAGCACCTGATGCAGTACGCGGTGGCGTTGGTGCGTGGCACACGCGTCGGCGAGGCCGAGGCGACCGAGAAGGCACGCAGCGCGCTCTCGTGGGGCGCCGGGCCGCGGGCGGTGCAGTACCTGATCCTGGGGGCCAAGGCCCGCTGCCTGATGCAGGGGCGGCCGCATGTCGCGGCCGAGGACATCCAGGCGCTCGCCCGCCCGGTGCTGCGGCACCGGCTGCTGCTGAACTTCGCCGCCGAGAGCGAAGGCGTCACGCCCGACGACGTTGTCGACGACCTGATCGAGCGGACGCCGTCGCACCCGGACCGCTTGAGCGAAGACCCACGCTTCCAGGCGGTGCTTTCCTAAGCCCCGCAACCAGACCGCCACAGCTGACGCACCACCCAATGGCGAAGGCCCCGAAACGCGACGCCCCAGCGGCCGCCCTGCCCGACACGATCCGCCGGATCGGACGTCTGGAGGTGCGTGCGCGGCAGGTCGTGGAGGGCTTCCTCAGCGGGATGCACCGCAGCCCGTACTTCGGCCGCTCGCTCGAGTTCCGCGAGCACCGGCAGTACACCACCGGCGACGACCTCCGCCACGTCGACTGGAAGGTGTGGGCCCGCCAAGACCGCTACTACGTGAAGCAGTACGAGGAGGATACCAACCTCCGCGGCACGCTGCTGGTAGACCGCTCCGCCAGCATGGCGTACGGCCGCGGGCCGCTGACGAAGTACGGCTACGCGTCTACAGCGGCCTGCGTGGTCGCCTACATGCTGCTGCGTCAGAACGACGCCGTGGGCTGCCGGGTGTTTGACGAAGCGGTGTGCGCCGAGGCGCCCACCCGTTCGAGCAGGACCCACATCTCGACCATCGCCGAGGTCTTGCGGGGCGAGCCGGCCGGCGCCAAGACCGACCTGGGCGCCGTGCTGGCCGACGCCGCGGGCGCCATCCCCCGCCGCGGCATCGTGGTGCTCATCTCGGACCTGATGGGCGACCTCGACGCGCTCCGGCGGGGCCTCCGCCAGGTCCGCCAGCGCGGGCACGACGTGATCGTGCTGCACATTTTGGACGACGATGAGATCGACTTCCCGTTCGACGGTTCGACGCGGTTCGTCGGGCTCGAAACAACAGACGAGGTCAGCTGCAACCCACGCTCGCTACGCCAAGGCTACCTGGACGCGATGCAGCGGTTCCTCGACAACGCCCGCCGCGCGTGCCTGTCGCAGCGTGCCGACTACACCCTGATCCGCACCAGCGACCCGCTAGACGCCGCGCTCACAGCGCTCATCAGCAGCCGGATGGAGACCATGCGGTCGCTGTGAACGGCCCGCCGACGGCACCGCCCTGCCCCACGCAATCGACCGGCACACGGCCGGTCTACCGATACCCGAACGGCGCCCGCCTTGTCTTTTTTGTTCCCGTCGCTGCTCTGGATCGGGCTGCCGCTGCTGGCGCTGCCTGTCCTGCTGCACCTGCTGAACCTCCGCAGGCAGCGTGTGGTCCGCTGGGCGGCGATCGAGTACCTGCTGGAGAGCGAGCAGCGGGCCAAGACGTGGGTAAACCTCCGGCAGTGGCTGCTGTTGGCGGCACGCCTGCTGGCGATCCTGCTGGCCGTGTTG
>JBCCQL010000137.1:0-7848 GCA_039024355.1 Planctomycetota bacterium | reverse complement strand
CTCCCCCGTGCCGATGATCGCGCTCACTTCGACGACCGAGCCATAGGTCTGCAACGCCGTCGTCGGGCCCACTTGGACCACCCCAGGCACCTGCGCGCCGCCAGCGCCACCGGCCCATGCCGCGATGCGCACGGAAGGAAGCGTCCCGCTCAGCGCTTTCACCCGCGCCCGCACCTGCAGATAGACACCTGGCAGGATCGGCGTCTCGCCCGTGTAGCGTAGCTTTGTCGTCGATTGCGTCTTCTGGATCTCCAGTGCGCCGCCGAAATCTGCATCCGCGGCGCGGCTGGGCGAATCCCCGCTACCGAGGCTGAGCTGTTCGTTGGCAACAGCGGCACCACCGTCCGGTTCCTCACCGCCATGCTCTGCCTGGGCCACGGCGCCTTCCGGCTGGACGGCGTCGCCCGCATGCGGAGCCGGCCCCTTGGCGACTTGGCCGACGCCCTGAACGCGCTCGGCGCCCAGGTCCGGTGCGAATCGCCCGGCGGGTGCCCACCGGTAACCGTGCACGCCAACGGCCTGCCGGGCGGCACAGCCAGCATCCGCGGCGACGTCTCGAGCCAGTTCCTGAGCGGGCTGATGATGGCGTCGCCGTGGGCCCGGCAGCCCGTCACCGTGGAAGTGGACGGGCCGCTTGTGTCGCGTCCGTACGTTCGGATCACCCAGGAGGTGATGCGGGCGTTCAACGCCCTGGTGGAACCGGCCCCAGCGGGCGACGCGTTTGTCATCGCCAACCGCGGCTACGACGCGTGCCGCTACCAGATCGAGCCCGACGCCTCGGCGGCGAGCTACTTCTGGGCCGTGGCCGCCGTCACCGGCGGGCGGGTCACGGTCGAGGGATTGACGCCCGACGCCCTGCAGGGAGACGTCGCATTCGTTGAATGCCTGGCGAAGATGGGCTGCGAGGTTGAAGCCGGCCCCGACGCAATCACGGTGACCGGCCGGCCGCTGCGAGGGGCCGTGCTGGACATGAACGCCATCAGCGACACGGCACAAACAGCAGCCGCCGTGGCGTTGTTCGCTGACGGGCCAACGACGCTGGCCGGCATCGCCCACAACCGCCACAAAGAGACCGACCGGATTGAAGACCTGGCGACAGAACTACGCCGGCTCGGCGCCGCTGTCGAGACCCACAGCGACGGCATGACAATCACGCCGGGCCCGCTCCGGCCCGCTGAAATCGAGACCTACGACGATCATCGGATGGCCATGAGCATGGCGATCGTCGGCCTGCGTCAGCCCGGCGTTGTGATCCGGGCGCCGGGCTGCACCAGCAAGACTTATCCGGGTTTCTTTGCCGACCTCGAAGCGCTGTGCTACGCCCCGGGCACGGCGTAGAGACCTTCGCGTGGCTTGAGCCGTGAGACGCCGCCGCACACGCCCCGCAGCGATGTCGTCTGCCGGCCTACGGCTGCGAGCGACTGCTCACGCCAATCCCGCTGGACTCGGCGGTCTGCAGCAGCTGCTCTGCGCGGTCGAGCAGGGACGCGGGCTCCTCAACGGGCCCCAACTCCGGCGCCTTGGAATGGAACGCCTTAAACTTCGCGCTGCAGTGCTGACACGCAACCCGCCTGCCCAAGTACTCCACCCGCACTTGCAAGCTCCGGCCGCAAGTCGGGCATTCCTGCACGAAGTAGGTGATGCCACGTCCCATGGAGTTCTCCTCTAAACGAGCCCAACGCCACAACAGGGACAGCTCAACGGCCGACGGTGGCGCTCAGGCGGGTGCGGAGTTCCTTCGCCCCACGTGTGCAAGACGATAATCGGAAATTGCCGCGTCAACAAGGAGAAATCCAGGCAAGGCGTCGCAATTCCCTACGGCGTGAGCAGATCACCGGATTTTCTGCTTCTTATTTGGAGATCGTTTGCCACGATCGTGCGACGGCACCATTCATTAGCCCCGCAAGCCGCGCGAGGCGTGCGGCTTGCCGCCACTCCATCGTGACAAGAATGCTGAATTTTTGCGAGATCGAGCCGGCGGATGCGGCGTGATCTGCCAACGGGAATCGCCCCGCCGGGACGGCCGAACACTTCGCCGCCATTGCTCGGGCAAGGCCGCTTTCACGCGTACGTACGGCACGGGCGATGCCATGACGTGTTCGCGGCAGGCAGGCGGGCGGCGGCGATTGCCGGTCCACAGCAGCGGCTGAACACCGTGGCCCCCGGCGACACGTCGGTCGGCATCGCGTGCGCTCCGTACCCAAGCTCCGGGGTTGACCGAGCAACCAGTTCGCCGAGGGGATGATCGCACCACAAGCGACCCGCCCGCAGCGAGCCGCCGCCAACGCCACGCCCCAAAGTGCGACAGGCGGCGAGCGTGCCGCCCGTGTCGCCCGGCACGCTGACTTGGAGTATGCTGCGTCCAAGGTGGCCGGCCGCCGTGTCGGCTCGCCACGGCCGGGACACCGGAGAGCACGGAATGGGCAACAAGATATTCGGCGCCGTGGTGCTGCTCTTGTGGGGCTCGTCGATGGCCTGGCTGGTGGGCGCCAAGGTCTTGCCCAACTTCTTCCGCGGCGATCCACCACGCGTGGCGGCTTCGGGCCGGCTCGAGCCGGCGGCATGGGTCATCGAATTACAGGGGGCCAACTGCGGCCTCTCCGTGTCGCAAGCCGTGCCGGGCGATCAGCAGACGTCCGAGGTGCACAGCCGCGTCATCCTTAAGCGGTTGCCGCTGCCGCAGCTCGGCACGCAGTGGCTCTGGATGCAGCCGCTGCTGAGCGACCTGCACGACCTGCGTCTGGATGTCCGCACGAAAACCACGTTCGACACCTTCGGCCGGCTTGCGACGTTCGCCGCTCGGATCAAAGCCAACGAATCCGCCACCGAGGCCCGCATCCTCGGCCGGGTTTCTGACGGGCTGCTTAAGCTCAACCTGCGGGCGGGCAGCTACAAGCACCAGACAGAGCACCCGTGGACGGGGCGGAGCATGCTAGGCGGCGAGCTCGCCCCGCAGTCGAAGCTGCTGGCGGTTTATGTCGGGAAGCGCTGGCGGGAAGAGGTCTACAGCCCGCTCTCGGCCCCCGGCGCCGCGGCCGAGGTGATCGAGGCCGAGGTGACAGAGGAAGAGCTGCTGGAGTACGCCGGCGAGATCACCCGGGTGAAACGCATCGTCTACCGCTCGGTGTCGGCCGCGGGCATCGCGGCACAGGACCGCGTGCGGGCGATCGCGTGGGTCCGTGACGATGGCCAAGTGATCCGCCAAGATGTTTTCGTCCTGAACACCCGGCTGCGGTTCACGCGGCTCCCGGAATTGGCCGCCCGTGAGCTGGCCGAATCGTTGCTCGAGCTGGACAAGCACGCGAGCGTCACCAGGCCCGACACCAACAGACCCGACACGACCACCGCCGAACGCGAGCGTGCGGGCGAGCCCAGCCCGTAGCCGATCTCGCGACCCCCCTGACGTTCGACTCCGCCAAAACCGTGCGGGCGGGGCGGCCCGCACAGGCAGCCGGCTGAGGCGTTGCGTCCGCGTCCCGCCCCACCGCGACCAGCCGCCGGAAGCGGCACGCCACCCGACCTACCGCTCCCGCAGCCATGATCGAGTTCCGCGACGCCCACCGAAGCTACGGCGAGAAGGTTGCCGTGCGGCGGCTCAACCTACGCATCCCGGCGGGCGAGGTTTTTTCGCTGCTGGGCCACAACGGCGCGGGTAAGACGACCACCATCAAAATGCTGGTCGGGCTGCTGTCGCCCCAATCGGGCACGGTGTCGGTTGGCGGCCACGACGTGAAGGAAAACCCGCGCGACGCCGCTCAGCTAATCGGCTACGTGCCGGACCAGCCGTTCTTGTACGAGAAGCTCTCCGGCCGCGAGTTCCTGCAGTTTGTCGGCGACCTGCACGGGCTACGCCCCGCCGCGGTGGAAGAGGGCATCGAGCGGGAGTCCGCCCGGTTTGGCCTCGACGGCTTCATTAACGAGCTCACCGAGAGCTACTCCCACGGCATGAAGCAGCGAACGGTTTTTGCGGCGGCCATGCTGCACTCGCCGCGGGTGCTGGTCGTGGACGAGCCGATGGTGGGCCTCGACCCGCAGAGCATCCGCCTGGTGAAGGACCTGCTGCGGCGCGAGGCCGACGCCGGCGTGTGCGTGCTGATGTCGACGCACACGCTCTCCGCGGCGGAGCAGATTTCTGACCGCATCGGCGTGATGAAGCGGGGCGACCTGATCTACCAGGGGCCGGTCGAAGGGCTCCGCGCGATGTCCCAGAGCGATTCGGACTCGCTGGAGGACCTCTACCTGGCGATGGTAGACGCCGGGCCCGCCGGGGATGACGGCGGCGCCGCGTTCAACGGCGAGCCGCTCCAGCCGGCCGCCGAGGAGCCGCGCGTGTGACCTTCCACGGTACGCCCGAGCGGACCGCCCCCCGAGGCGTAAGCAACGCATGAGCTTTGCCACCGACCTCCGCGCCGGCGCCGCGCCGGCGCCCGGCTTTGCCGCGGCCGCCCAGACGCCGGGCAAGTCGCTGCCCTCGGAGGACCGCGAGGCGCAGGTCTTGTGGCGGCTCCGCTGGACAGTGGCCCGGACGCAGCTACGCCAGCTGCTGACCGATGCGCGCCTGCGGACGTCGCTGGTGGTGTGCCTGAGCCTTGGGTTTTGGCTCGGCTTGTTTGTGCTTTTTCATCAGGGGTTCGCTTTCCTGGTGTACTACGTCGGCCAGCCGGGCGGCATGGCCCACGCGGAGCCCGTGCGGCTGATCTTCCACGTCTTCTTCGCATCGCTGAACGTGATGCTCATTTTTTCGTCGGGCATCATCCTCTACGGCGGGCTGTTCAGCTCGGCAGAGACCCGCTTCCTGCTGACGCAGCCCATCCGGCCCGAGCGGATCGTTCTGCACAAGTTCCAGGAGGCGGTGCTGTTTAGCAGCTGGGGCTTCCTGCTGCTGGCAAGCCCGCTGACGGTCGCCTACGGCATCGTGGTGCACGCGCCATGGTACTACTTCGCGTTGGTGCTGCCGCTCATTTGTGCGTTTGTGTACATCCCGTGTGGCATTGGCGCGCTGCTCTGCCTGCTGCTGGTGTACCGGCTGAACCGCGTCAAGGTGGCCCTGGTGGCGTCGGTGGCCGCTGCGTCGGTTGTCGCGGCGGGTTGGTCCGTGTGGCGGACGATCGTGAGCCCGCAGGCAGAGCTGTTCGGCGCCGAGTGGTTCCACGCCACGATGAAGCGCTTCGAGGTGACCGAGCAAGAGTGGCTGCCCAGCACCTGGCTCAGCAACAGCCTGCTCGAGGCGGCCCTGCCCTGGCCCACGGGCGTGGCGTCTAGCCACGAGCTGCCGGTCGTGCAGAGCTGCCTGTACCTGGTGGTGATGGCGTCCAACGCGCTGCTGCTGCATGTGCTCACGGTGGCCGCGGGCAAGCGTTGGCTACGCCCCGCGTTCAGCGCGCTAGAGTGCCGGCCGCGGCGGCGGCGGGCAACCGGCGTCGCGCTGGTCGACCGCCTGGCGCAGAGCCTGCTGCGGCCGTTCCCGCAGCAGATGCGGCTGCTGCTGCTCAAAGACTGGCGGCTGCTGCGGCGCGACCCGGTGCAGTGGTCGCAGTTTTTGATCTTCTTCGGCCTGCTGGGCCTGTACTTCGTCAACATCGACCGCTTCCGGAACACGGGCAACGACCTGAATTACCGGACGTGGGTCAACATGGTGAGCTTCTTGAACCTGGCTGTGGTTGGGCTGATCCTGTCGACGTTCACCACCCGGTTTATCTTCCCGATGATCAGCCTGGAGGGCCGCCGCTTCTGGGTGCTGGGCCTGATGCCGATCCGGCGAGAGACCATCGTTTGGAGCAAGTTTGCGTTCGCGGCGCTCGGCTCCTGGGCGCCGTGCGCGTTGCTGATCCTGCTGAGCGACCTGATGCTGCGGGTGTCGATCCCGATCATCGCCGTTCACCAGTTCACCAACGTGCTGCTGTGCTCCGGGCTGGCGGCCATGGCGGTGGGGCTGGGGGCGTCGATGCCCAACTTCCGCGAGCCGGCGCCGTCGAAGATCGCCGCCGGGTTCGGCGGCACGCTCAACCTGGTGCTCAGCGCTCTGTACATCATGGCGATCGTGGTGATGACCGCCTTGCCGTGCCATTTCTTCTTGCTGGCCAGCAGCCAGCGGAGCCCCGTCAGCTTCTTCAACCCCGACTACCTACGCGTCTGGCTGATCGTGGGCACCGGGTTAGCCGTGCTAACGGGGGCAGCGGCTACCGTCTTGCCGCTGCGGGCGGGGATACGCACCTTCAACCGCCTGGAGTTTTACTGAGGCCGCCGGCCTTCCGGCGCAGAAAGCTGCGGCATATCGCCGCACTCGTCGGGCATGCCAGCCCCGGTCTGACCACGGCGGCGGCGTAGGCGTATAGTACTGGCAGTGCGGACGGCGGGACCGCGGCAAGCCGGGTCCGGATTGCTAAGCCACCGACTTCGCGTCCTCGCCCCCAGCAAATCACCGCTCGACCCGGCCACTGCCCAAATCGCCATGCGTATCGGCGCCGTCAACTACCTGAACTCCAAGCCACTGGTCTACCGCCTGGCGGACCGGGCGCCGCACGCACGGCTGCTGTTCGACCTGCCGAGCCGCCTGGCAGACTCGCTGGCCGCGGGGCGGCTGGATGTCGCCCTCGTGCCGTGCTTCGAGTTCTTGAGCGACCCCAGCTACGTCATGGCGTCTGACGCGTGTGTGGCGAGCCGCGGGCCGGTGCGGAGCGTGAAGCTGTATTTCCGCACCCAGCCGGCCGACGTCCGCAAGCTGGCGTTGGACGAGGGCTCACGCACCAGCGCGGCGCTCAGCCACGTCCTGCTCCACCGCCGGCACGGGCTGCGGCCCGAGATCAGCCGGCTGCCGATCGGTTCGGGTGTTGAGGCGGCCGACGCGGATGCGGTGCTGCTGATCGGCGACCGGGCGATGACGCCGCCACGCGAGCCGTTTGTTGCCGCGTGGGACTTAGGCGAAGAGTGGCTCCGCTGGGCCCGGCTGCCCTTTGTGTTCGCCTGCTGGGCGACGCCCAGCCGGGCCGTCGCCGAAGAGATCGCCCCGGTGCTGGCCGCTTCGCGCGACGAGGGCGAGGGGCTGCTCAGCGAGATCGCCGCGGTGGAAGGGCCCAAGCTCGACCTCCAAGCAGGCGACGCCTACGGCTACCTTACGCAGAACCTGCACTACCGCATCGGAGCGGACGAACGCCGCTCGATCGCGCTTTACCGGAGCGAGTGCGAGCGGATCGGCCTGCTGCCGACCGGCTCGGCGGAGCGGCCAGGCGGCTGGCCCGGGATGAACGCCGCAGATTTGATGAACGCGGGGCCCGGCCGCACCCGCCCTGGCCGCTTGACGCCGAGCGACTGGGAAAGACCGTCACGCCCCTTTTTCGACGAGCAGGCGCCGATGTCGATTGCCAGCCAAGCCGTACGCCCGACCCGCAAGCCGGCGGCGCCGCGTACGCCGCGTGAACCCATCCAGCCGCTGCTGGACAAAGCGGTCGGGGGCGAGCGGCTCTCGCCGGCCGAATGGACCGCGCCGCGCACCGGGTTCTTTCCCTCCATCGAGGCGACCATGCGGCACCTGCACGCCATCGAGCTCTTCTATCTCGACGCCATCGAGGAGGGCGGCCTCGGCCGGGCGGTGCGCGACCCGCCCCCATTCCCCAGCGCCGCCGCCCTGCGCGCGCCGCAACAGGTGGCTGGGCGCCGCTTCATCGCCGCCGCCGAGACGCGCGATCCGGCCCGCATCGTCCCCGTCGCCCGCGAGGACCGCATGACCCATGAGAGCATCGGCGATCTGATCCTCCATCTCGCCCAGCACCAGGTGCAGGTCCAGATGGCCTGATACCTAAAGTGATACGTCTATGCTCAAATCAACTAGCTTCTACCATTACAAAACTG
>JBCCQL010000136.1:0-7907 GCA_039024355.1 Planctomycetota bacterium | reverse complement strand
GCGCCTGGTAGCGGGCCACGTCGTCGGGCGAGGGCTCCTCGTCGGGCGTCGCCGCGGCGTCGCCCTGCTGCTCCTCGGCCAGGCTGTCGATGTCGACGTCGTGCACCAGGGCGACGATGCGGAAGACCTTCTCGTCGTCCAGCCGCTGCGTCCGCCACAGGTACGCCATGCCGATCGTCGCCGACAGGACGGTCGCCGTGCAGAAGTAGCCGATGATCACGCCGAGCATCCGCATAGGTCAGCCCTCCTTTCGGCTGTCTGCCGTGCCACGCCGCGCTTCTTCGCCGCGGCGCCGGGTTGTCAGCACGCCGGCGATCTCGTCCATCTCGGCTTGCTCCCGGCGGGCTTCTTGTAGGGTGTGCCGCTGCCGCTGCCGGTCTTCCAGCAGGTCGAGCGCTTTGACGTCTTGCTCGGCGCCCACCACCGCTTGGCGCCGCCGGTCGACCTCCTGTTCAACCAGTTCGCCCTTCTTTTGCAGGTCGCTCAGCTGCGACTTGAGCAGCAGCTCGTACCGCTGCGACTCCAAGACGCGGCCCACGTCGAAGCTCGGCGAGCGGACGTCGGCGCTCAGCCGCTGCTGCGTTGCCGCTAGCTCCGCCTCGACCCGCGCCGCCTCGTCGGCCAGCTCGCCACGCAGCTCGTCCCGGCGCGACTGACGCACGCGGCGGACCGTTTCGAGTTGGAAGGGCGGTAGTGGCACGGTTGGGCGTGGTGTTGGTTGCGGGCGCTAGGCGCTAGGTGGCAGGTGGCAGGTGGGTATGCTTTGGTATCGAGTCGGGCTCATACGTCGTCATGCCGGCGGAGCGGTGAGGCTTGGCGGCATTGCCTGCGTGGGTGACGGGCCCACCGGGGCGATGGGCGGAGAAGCACCCCGTGGCGCGGCGGCCGGTGGCGCGGGCGCTTGGCACTGTTTCGCCAGGGCGATCAGCCGCGCCGGTGCATCGGTCGCGTGGTCGTCCATGGCTTGGCGGAGGAACTTGTTGATCGCGTCACGCGACGCCACGGCGGCGTCCACCGTCGGGTTGCTCCCCTTGCGGTAGGCGCCGATCGAGATCAGGTCCTCGTGCTCGGCGTAGGCGGCCAGCAGCTCTCGGACACGCTGCGCCGCGGCCTGGTGCTCGGGCGCCGCGATCTTGGTCATCAGCCGGCTGACGCTCTGCAGCGTGTCGATGGCCGGGTAGTGGCCCTCGGCGGCCAGCTTGCGCGACAGCCAGACGTGCCCGTCCAAGAGGCCCCGCATGGTGTCGGCCACCGGCTCGTTGGCGTCGTCCCCCTCGACCAGCACCGAGTAGTAGGCGGTGATGCTGCCGGTGGCGCCGCGGCCCGCCCGCTCGACCAGCTGCGGCAGCAGGGCGAACGTCGACGGCGGGTAGCCCCGCGTGGTGGGCGGCTCGCCGGCGGCCAGGCCGATCTCTCGGCTGGCCATCGCCATCCGCGTGATCGAGTCGACCAGCAGCAGCACGTTCTTCCCGGCGTCGCGGAAGTGCTCGGCGATGGCGGTCGCCGTGTAGGCGGCCTGCATCCGCATCAGGGCGGGCTCGTTGCTGGCCGCCACGACGACAACGCTGCGGGCCAGGCCCTCGGGGCCCAGGTCGTGCTGGATGAACTCGTTGACCTCGCGGCCCCGCTCGCCGACCAGACCGATGACGATGACGTCGGCCTGGGTGTAGCGTGCCATCATGCCCAGCAGCACGCTCTTGCCGACGCCGGAGCCGGCGAAGATGCCCAGCCGCTGGCCGCGGCCGCAGGCCAGCATGCCGTCGATGGCCCGCACGCCGGTGCCCAGCGGCTGGTCGATGGGCGGGCGGTCGATGGGCGCCGGCGGCTGCCGGTCCAGCCGGCTGCGGGCGGTGAGCAGCGGCTGGGGGCGGCCGTCGATCGTCCGGCCGTGGGCGTTCACCACGCGGCCCAAAAGGCCCTCGCCCACACGCAGGCTGCGGACCGACTTGGTCAGCCGCACGGGGCTGCCACGCCGGACGCCGGTGATCTTCTGCAGCGGGTAGACGATGGTCATCCGGTCGCGGAAGCCGATCACCTCGCCCTCGATGGGGCCGCCCGACTCGCGGCCGACCTCGACGAGCGCGCCGACCGGCGCCGGGAAGTCCGCCACCGCCACCGTCATGCCAACGGTCTCGGCAACGCTGCCGCCCAGGGCGGTGGGCAGGGCGTCCGTCAGGGATGGGTCCATGGCCTTCCTGGCCTCGGTTGGTGGCGCCCGCCGCTGGGCGTGGCTTGGCTGTTCCGCTTCGTGCGGCCGCTACGTCAGGTCTTCGATCAGGCGCTGCAGCTGCGATTCGACCTGCTGGTCGATCGTGCCGTACTCGGTCTCCACAACGCACCCGCCGGCGGAGACCGTGGCGTCGGCCACCAGCGTGGCGCCGGCAAGGCGCCCCATCGATTCGGCCAACGCCTCGACCTGCGGGCCCAGGTTCTGGTGGTCCGCCGGGTTCAGCCGGACACGGATCGCCGCCGACCCGCTGGCCAGCTGCAACGCCTCGCGGACCCAGCCGACGGTGATCTCGGGCCGCTGCTCGAGCTGGCCGCGGACGATCCGCTCGGCCATGCGGGCCGCCAGGCCGACGGCCGAACGGTCCCAGTGGTCCAGCCACGCGCCGCGGGCGTCGGCGAGCTGATCGACCAGGCTGTCGAGCGCCGGGCGGATGCTGGCCATCCGCTGGGCGACCTTGTCGTTCAGCACCTGCTCGATGGCCGCCTCGGCCGCCTGCCTGCCCGCCTGCTCGGCCTTGGCCCGCACCGCCTCGGCGTCGGCGTGGGCCTGCTGCACCACCTTGGCGGCCTCGCGGCGGACCGACGCGACGTACTCGTCCGCGTGGCCCGCCAGGTCTTGGAAGTTGAACGCGACGCCGCGCACGGCGTCGCCCGCCGGGTGCTGGTGCTGGTCGTCGCGTTTGATGATGGTCGCCATCGCGTGGGCTTTTGTCGGGTGGATGCTTAGGCGGCCCGCTTGCCGTAGTAGAAGTCCCACAATTCGCTGGCCGACTGGGCCATGGCGTGCTGAGCGGCTTCGACTTCGTGCAGCGTGGTTGGCCCCAACGCATCGAGCTGCCGGCGGAGCAGCCGGACCTGTCGGTTGGGGATGAGCGATTCGATGCGGGACTGAAACGCCTCGGCGGCGCCGGCCAGGGCCAGCAGCAGCTGCCGGGGGGGCGTCCGCTTCATGACCTGGGCCAACAGCGGCGTCTCCAGCCGGTGGACGGCGGCAAACGGCACCGAGAGGCGTGCGGCCGTCTGGGCGGTTTCGGTCGTCGGCTCGGCCGTCGCGTCGCCCGAATCCGCAGCGTACGACGCTGCCGCTTGCCGCGCAGCGGCGTTCTGCCCAACGGTTGTTTCTTCGCCGGTCTGTTCGTCGCCGTTCTGTTCGTCGTTCTGGTCGGCAGCTGCCGCGGTCTCGTTCTTACCTTCGGGCAGCGGCGCCTCTGCCGCAGACTCCGACGTGGCGTCGGCGCGGGCCTGTGGCTCGGTTGCGGCGGGCGGCTGGGTCGCCGGTGGCGGTGTGGGCTCTGCCGCGGCGAGCGTTGCGGCCCAGTCGCGGCCCCGCTCTACCAAGCCGTCGACGATGTCGGCCCGGCCCGCGTGGGACGCCGCGCCCAGGATGGCCTGGATGGTCGCCATGCGGCTGGCCCGCCGCCGGCGTTCGGACTGCTGCTGCCGGACCCAGCTGGCGATGTCGTCCGCCACGACACGCAGGCTCTGGTCGTCGCCGTCGCCGAGGCTGGAAAGCCGGTCGATAGCGCTCACGCGGAGGTCCCGAGGCAGCTCGTCTAGCACGGCGGCCGCCCGCGCAGGCGACAGGTGCGACAGCACCACTGCCACGACGCCGACGCCCTCGCGTGCGAGGTACCCGGCGAGCGTGCCGGGCTCAACATCCTCCAGCTCGGGCGCCAGGGCGAAGGGGTCGGCGACGCTTCGCGGCGTAGCAGGGCCAGGCCCGTCGTTAGGCACGGCGCTGTGCAGGGCGGCCGCGTCCTCCAGGCCGGTGGCCGTGAGCTGAAGCTCGACACCGGCCTCGTCGGCGTGGATGACGCCCGGCTCGCTCGTGGCCGGCCCCTTGTCGGTGGCCGTTGCTCGCAGCTCTGCAAGGACGCCTTGGTGTTCGTCGTCGCGGACGTCGCCCAGCTCGCGGATCGCCTGCCGGACGGCGCGGGCCTCTTCGGGCGACAGGTCCGCCAGCAGCAGCGCGGCCGCTTCCGGCTGCAGCGTGCGCAGCAGGATGGCGGCCTTGCGGATGGCGGGCGGGCTTGTCGTGTCGGTGGCCAACGGGCGTCGGGCGGGTTGAGCTGGGGCTGGTGGTAAGGGCCGTCGGGATCGCGGCGGGGCAGGGCAGGGGCGCCCGTGGGGTGGCCGCTAGCTCGCTTTGTCGATCCAGCTGCGCAGGATCGCCGCGGCGGCGTCGGGGTCGCCGCGGACGATCTCCGACAGGTCGTCGGCGAGCGACTCTTGCTTGCGGAACTGCAGCTTCGGCCGGCCGTCGTCCTCGTCGTCTTCGTCGTCGCCGGAAGCGGCGCCCGGCGCCACGGCCACGGCGCCGTCGGGGCCCAGCTGCAGGATGGGCGCCGCTTGGGCGTCGGGGTCGCTCTCCTTCGGCCCGCGGGCGAACGACCGCAGCATCAACAGCCCCGCCACCGCGACGCCCAGCATGGCGAACGTCCGCCCGTTGCGCGACGCCCAGCCCATGGCGTGGTTCGCCAGCGAGATCTCCGGCAGCGGCTCGCTGTCGATGGTGTCGATCACCACGACGCTCACCCGCTCGTAGTCGTCCTCGGCAAACTGCTGCGGCAGCAGCGGCTTGACCGACCGCTGCACGCGGCGCACCAGGTCGCCCTCGGTGCTCTTGAGGCCCGTGGGGTCGATCTCGGTGGGCGTCTCGCCCGTAAGCCGCTTCTGGTCCTGCTGCCAGACCTTGATGACGTAGTCGCGTGGCACCTCGATGCTGGCCTGGATCTCCTTGGCCGAAAGCCCGATGCGGACCTCTTCTTTCTCTTGCTGGCCGACCACGCTGCTGGTCACGTTGGTCGTGTTCACCACCTGCCGGGTGTTCTCGCGCTGCGGCGCGTTGTCGTTGCCCACGCCACGCGGGCCTTGGCTGGTGAAGCCCGGCCGGGCGGCGTTGTCCTTGGTGGTCTCGGTCACCTCTTCTCGCGAGGTGTCCTCGCTGGTGGCCACCGCCTGCTGGTCCGGCTTGGTGTCGAACGTGCGCTGCTGCACCATATCGTCCAGCACGGCGCTCACCTGCACGCGGACGCCCGGGATGTAGGTGAGCTGCTTGAGGATGTTGCGCCGCACCTGGTTCTCTACCCGCACCCGCTCCTGGTGGTACGGGCTCTCGAAGTCGTCGGGGTTGGGCTCGTCGCCCATGGCGCCCAGCGAGTCTTCGCCGCCCAGGTTGTTCACGGTGACGTCGTCGGGCGACATGCTGGTGAAGCCGCCGGCGACCAGCTTCTGGATGTTGCGGACCCGCCGGCCGTCGACCGCCTCGCCCAGCACGGGCATGACGCTCACCGTGGCGGAGCCCATCTCCTTGGGGCGTGGGCCGCGGACAGACTTCAGGTCGTAGATGACCGACGCCTGCTGCACCCAGGGGAACCAGCCGATGACGTGCGACAGCTCCTGCTCCAGCGCCAGCTTCACGCGTTGCTGCTTGACCTCGCGGGGCTCGAACATGCCGCCGTCGAGGGCCTTGGACATGAAGTCTTTGGCGCCGGTGGGCAGGGCGCCGGCGTCGGCCACCGCGGCGATGTACGCGTGCCGCTCGCCGCGGGGCACGCGGATCCGCGCGCCCTCTACCTCGTAGCCGTTGAGCCCCGCCTGCGAGATGGCGGCCGTGATGGCGTTGATCTGGCTGCCCGACAGCGGCTCTGCGCCGAACAGGTACTCGTCCGGCCGGGCGGTCGACTGCTGCAGCAGCAGGCCCACGCTGACCACCACCACCGCCATCAGCAGCGCAGCCGTGACCCGCGCCCCCGGAGTCATCGACTCGAAGAGCTCCCGCACCTGCTTGAAGAGGTTGTTCAGCGTGTCCATCCGTGGCTCTCAGCTCGCTGCCGGCCCTGGGGCCGCCCGGGTCAAATCCGGATGTCTTTGATCTCTTGGTAGACGTCCATCACCTTGTTCCGCATCTGCATGGTGAGCCGGAACGCCAGGTCCGCCTTCTGCACGGCGGTGAGCACCTCGGCCGGGTTGACGTCGCCGCCGGTAAACATCGCCTCGACGGCCTGGTCCGCTTGGTTCTGCATCTGGTTGACGTTCTGGATCGAGTCGATCAGCAGCTGCTGGAACGACCCGCCGGGCGTGGCCTGGGGCTCCGCCACGCGGGCGGGGCTGAGCTGCGGCAGCGACGAAATCGAGATCGGGGCGACGGGGTCCATGGTCTAGCTCGCGGTGGTGGCGTGGCGCCGGTGGTGAGAGCGGTCGTCGTGCGGCTAACTCGTGCGGTGGTCCTTCGAGCGTTCCAACAAAACCTCGGGCCTTTGCGGCGGTGCCAGCGAAATCGGCCGTGAAACGCCCATCGCCTGCCGCGGCCTTCGGTTTTGTGCGTTGGTTTTTAGCGGCTTACGCGATGATCCTCAGCGATTGCGAGCCCAGGTCCTTGGTGATCTCGATGACGCCGATGTTCGCCTCGTACGCCCGCGTGGCTTCGATGGCGTCGACCATCTCGGTGGTCATGTCGACGTTCGGGTACGCGACGTAGCCCTGGTCGTTGGCGTCGGGGTGGCCGGGCTCGTACTTCAGGTTGGCCGGCTCGGTGGAGTGCTCAACGGTTGCAATCCGCACGCCCGTGCCGCCGCCCGAGGTGGTGACGCCCGTGTCCGTAGCGAAAGTGACGTAGCGTGGCTGGTACGGGTTGGCCTGGCCCGACTCGTCGCGCGTGGTAGAGATGTTCGCCAGGTTCGACGAGATGGCGTTGAGCCGCGTCCGCTGCGCAACCAACCCGCTGGTGCTGACGTCGAGCGCTGAAAACATGCCGCCTCCTGATAGTTACTGCCCACTGCCCACTGCCAACTACGTCACGCCACCCGCTCGCTGATGGCCGCCTCCATCAGCCGGAACTGGGCCGACATGAGGCCAATCGCCAGGTTGTGCTGCCCGTGGTTCTTCGAGATCTCTGCAATCTGGCGCTCCAGGCTCACGTCGCTGCCGTCGTGGTAGAGGATGCTCTTGAGCGATTCTCGCACGTCTTCGAACCCGCGGATGGCGCCGCCGTGGCCGGGGCTCTGCGGTGTTTTGCGGGCCTCGATCGCCTTGCGGAGGTTCTCCTGGAACTTCTCCGGCGATAAGTCGCGGGTCTTATATCCAGGGGTGTCGAGGTTCGCAATATTGCCGGCCAGCACGCCGTGACGCTGCTGCGAGAAGTTGACCACCTGCTCCAAGACGCCGACGGTCGATCCCTCAAACAGGTTGGCGAACATGGGTGTGCCTCGCTCGTGTTCCGCTTGCTGTGTTTGCGTGGGTGCGTGGTCGGTTGGTTGCCTGGCCTACGCCGGGAGCCGGAGCAACCCGCGTGCCCATTGCTGTGCTGTTTCGCCCGTCGGGCGCCGCTTGCCTGGTTTACGCCGTTGGCATTTGGCTTTGTCGCTCATCTGCCTCCGACGTTCGGCACAAGTTGCCGGACGCCAGCGGCGCCTTCCGCCGGTCTGCATTGCTTAAGCCGCCTTGCCGAACTCCTCGCGGGGTGCGTAGCCGTACATCCGTAGTTTGCCGCTCAGCGTGCGGACGCCGATTCCCAGGGCGTCGGCCGCCTTCTGCCGGTGCCCGCCCAGGCGCTCGAGCGTCGCCACGATTAGGCGCCGCTCCATCTCGGCCAGGCTCTCGGCTTCGGGCTGTTGTTTGAGACTGGCGTGCGAAGCATCAGCCGGCTGGCTTGCTGCAAGCCACGGGCGGATCAGGTC
>JBCCQL010000135.1:0-7994 GCA_039024355.1 Planctomycetota bacterium | reverse complement strand
CGTGGCGACGCTGGTTGGCTCGTCGATCGTGTCAACACTCTTCGCGATCGAGGCCCGCCGCCAAGCCGCCGCCGCCGCCGAAGCGCTCGCCGAATCGGAGGCGAGCGCTCGGCGACTGAGCCAAGCCATCGAAGAGACCTTCGTCTTCGCCAGCGAAGACCTGCTGGCCGACGAGCCGGGCATGCAGGCCGCCCGCCGCCGCCTGCTGGGCATCGCCCGCCGGTACTACCGCGAGCTGTTCGACTCGGGCTACGGCTCGCCGGCAGAGCTGGCCGCGGCCGCCTTTATGCTGGGCCGCGTCCAGGCCAAGCTCGCCGAGCACGACGCCGCGGCGGAGTCGTTCGAGCGGGCGCTCGCCCTGCAGCAGGCCATCGCCGCCGGCGAGCAGCCGCCGACCGCCGCGATGACGGCCCTGGCCCGTACGCACAACGAGTACGCACGGCTGCTCAGCGGCCGCTTGTCCGTTGCCCAGATCGACCGGCTCGACGCCGTCGACCGTGCGGACCTGGGCCGCTGGCTGCACCACGCGGAACAGGCCGCCCGGTGGCGGGGCCGGGCGGCCGCGGCGGCGCCGGACGACGGCGAGCTAAAGCGCCTGCACGCCAACGCGCTGATGAACCTGGCGCTCGCCCAGATCGAGCAGCGGCGGCTAAGCCTGTCGGCGCCCGATACGCCGGGCATCGGAGGTGGCGAAATCAGCACCCGCGACATCGAAGGCACGCTGGCCATCGCCCAGGCCATGCGCGACGACTTGCTGCAGCGTAAGGCGGGTGAGCCGCCGCGCGGCGAGGTGCTACGCGACACGGCCCTCGGCGTGAAGGCGATGGCGGACCTCGCCGAGCTGCGGGCGGACCTGACGCAGAGCGATGCGGCCGCCGCGGCGGCGTGCCGTCGTGTCGCCCTGAAAATGACGCGTGACGCTGCCCAGCGGCTGGCCGACCTGCCGCCCGACGCGCAGTCGATCGACACACGCTACAACCGCGCAGGCTTTTGGCAGGACGCGGGCCGGCTGAGCTACGCGGTGGGCGACCCGGCGGGCGCCGCCGACGCCTTCGGCCAGATGCTCGGCGCCGCCCAGGAACTGCTGCTGCAAAACCCACGCGTCGGCCGCTTCCGCACTGCCGTGGCAGAGGCCCAGTTCAACCTGGCGATGCTCGCCTTCGGCGGGGACGACGTCGCCCGCGGCGCCGCGCTGCTGGCCGACTGCCAAGACACGCACGCCGCGGGCGTGGCGTTGAACCCTGCAGGCGGATCGCTCGGGCTCTTGTACGAGCACACCCTGGCCGTTGCCCAGGGCCTTGCCAGCAGCGCGGCGTCGCTGCCCGACGACCAGGCAAACCTTATCCAGCAGGCGATCGGGCTGATCGACCGGGCACGCGACCTGCTGAGCGAGCTGCGTTTCACCGGCCAGGCCGCCGCGGCGGTGCGGGCGACCGACCGACGGCTGGAGCAGGCGGCCGAGGCGATCCGCCAGCAGGCAGACGCTGACCGCGGCGCGTAGCCACCGCAGGCAGCCACGCCGCCGGTGGAAGCGGCCGCAACAATCGGCTCAACCGGCATGGCCCGCATGGTCGATACCGCCAAAGCCGCACTGCACTTCGCAGCAACGACCGCGGCGAGGGACTCGGGCGCGTGAGGCCAAGGGGGGCTGGGTGCGATGCGTTATCAACGACGGCGGGCGTGGGGCGGCGGCAAGAGTCAGGTGCGCACAACGCGGGCGGCGATGGCGTTGCTGGTAGGCGTGCTAGCAGGGGGCGTAGCTACAGGGCCGGCAGCAGGCCAGCCGGTGCCAGAGCCGCTGTACTTCGGCCCGCAGCAGCCGGCCGCCGTGGCGACCGATGACCCGCAGGCCCAGGTTGAAGACGCGACGCGTCGGCCGGTAGACACGCAAACGCAAGCGGCGCCCGTGCCGCCCCCGCTGCGGTCGCAGCCGGGGGAGAACCGGCCGCTGCCCAGCATCGCGCCGCGGCCGGCGCTGCAGCCCGTGCCGCAAAACGCGCCGGCGGAGCCGCCAGCCGTGCCACCGGCTCCGGCCACCGCGCCGCCTGCACCAATCGCCCTGCCACCGGGGACCGGCGGTGTGCCGGCCACGCCGGCGGTGCAGAGCGCTCGGGCGCCGTCGCTGCGGGGCGGGTTCAACGTCCGCCTGGCCCGGGCGCCCAAGATGCTGGGCGACTTCTTCGGCAACGCGTTCGCCACCGCCAGGGGCGACGCCTTCTTCGGCGAGGCGGTCCACCACTTGGCCGGCACCGCCTCGGGCATGAACGAGATCCGGCTGATCGACGACACCGGCATGGTCACCACCTACGGCGCCACGGCGTTCGTGCCGATCATCGCCCCGCCGGCGCCCGCTTTGATCGAGGGGCTCACGCTGCCCGGTGGCAACGGCAACGGCGACGGCGTAGGCAGCGGCGTCGTCCGGTCGTTCATCGCCCAAGACACGGGCGACACGGTCGACGTCTTCGAGAACCCGGGCGACACCATGGCCGACCTGACCAATGCCCCGCTGTACGCCGTCTTCGAGGTGTTCGAGTTCGACCTGCCGGCCGCCGGCCCCGCCGACCTGGTCGGCCGCACCCGCCTGCAAGACAACAACAGCGCGATGCCCGAGGACCGCATCTACTTCGACTACAGCTTCTTCCACAACGCGTCGCTCGCGGCCGGCGGCGTCGACGTCAGCCGCTTCGCGCCCGGGTTTGAGAAGACCTTCCTGGACGGCATGGCGTCGGTCGAGGTGCGTGTGCCGATGGGCGTCTCGTTCGCCAGCCAGCAGACCGTGGGCGCCGGGCCCGACGTCTCCAGCTACGAGTTCGGCAACGTGGTGATCGCCCCCAAGCTGCTGCTGTCGGCCGACGACGACCTGGCGCTGGCCGTCGGACTGGGCGTCGCGCTGCCCACGGCCGACGACATCGTGCTGCGGCTGCCCGGCGGGGCCGACTTCTTGCGTGTCCAGAACGAGTCCGTCCACCTGCTGCCGTACGCCGCCCTGCTGTACGCGCCGCGGGGCACGGGCCGCTTCGCCCACGCGTTCTTGACGTTCGACTTCGACCTGAACGGCAACACCACCAGCGCGAACCTGACCGGCGCTGGGCTTGAAGAGATCGGCACGTGGAACGACCAGCACCTGGTCTCGCTGAACCTGGCGCTGGGCAGGTGGGTGTACCGCAACACCAGCCCATCGACCCGGCTAGAGGGCGTCGCCATCAGCGGCGAGCTGCACTACACGGCCACGCTGAACGGCTCGGACGTGGTCTCCGGCGGCGCGTTTGTGGTGGGCCGGCGGGGGGCGGACCTGTCGGTGCTCAACGGCACGGTGGGCGCCCACGTGCGGGTTGGCCAAACGACATTCACCGCCGGCTACACGGCGCCGCTCAACAGCGACGAGCGCGTGTTCGACGGCGAGCTCCGCCTGTTCGCCAACCGCGCGTTCTGATGGCGGGCCGGCTTGTCTTTCGGCCGCCTCACGGGAAGAGCAGCAGGCCGTAGCTGGCGGGCGCGGGCGACCCTGTTTGGGCTGACCCTGCTGGGGTTGGCGGGGGCCAGGCGGCGCCGCCGTCGCGGGGTGAATGGTGCTGCACGCTTACCGCCCACGCGGCGCCGGGGCGGGGGACGCTCGGCGTGAGCTCGGCCAGCGGGATGGCGGCCTCGGCGGTCCAGCGACCGGGCTGCTGGCCGGCCTTGCTGCCGGTGGCGACGTACCACCGCGGGTCCCAGTGGCGGTCGCCCCAGCAGCGGTCGTTGGTCCAGCCGCGGCGGTCGATCGACAGCTCGAACGCCGTGGTGTAGTCGCGGTCGGTATCCAGGCGGAGCGTGACCCGGGCGTGGCGGGAGAGGTCGCCGTCGCGGGGGCGTGGGGCGTGGTCGGCTTCGGTGCCGGCTGTGTCGGCGGCGCCGGCTTCGGCGGGGCAATCGATCGCCACGTACAAGAACTCGGCGTCACTCGCGAGGCGGACAACCGGCCCGCCCGGCTGGGCCGCCGGCGCCGCGCTCTGCTGGTCGGCGGCATAAGCCTGCGGCGCCGGGACGAGGGCAATCGGCTCGGCCCCGCGCCACAGCTGTTCGTCAAAAACGCCGTCCAGCAGCGGCCGGTCGGTGGTGCGGACGCACGCCACGCTCGGCTTGGCGGCGGCCAGGCGGTGTTGGCCGGCGAGCCACTGCTCGGCCAGAGCGCACCCGCGCCACGCCGGCGCGACGGCTTGCTTGGTGAAGACGGCCGTCAGCCTCTGGGTGGGGCTCGCTGAGGAGGCTTGGCGGGCGGGCGGCGGCGCGTCGGGCGGTGCTTCGGCGGCGGCTTCGAGTGTGCGGTGCGCGGCGGCGATCGGGAACCGCACCGCCGGGTCGGCGTACAAGGCGGGGCGGGCTTTCTCCAGGTAGTCGCCCAGCTGGATGGCGCGCTCGAGCCGCTCCGCCAGCGTCAGCGTCCCGCCGAAGTCTGGCGTGGCTTGCGGCGCCGGCCGGCCGGTGACGTTCGCCAGCGGCGGCGGATCGAGCGGCGCTCGCACGCGGCGGGCGGCGTGGGCTACTTCAGAGCTGGCGTAGTAGCGGAGCAGCCACAGGACGGCCGGCTCGGCCAGCGGGTGGTCGCGGTACCGCCGGGCCAGCAGGTAGAGCGTGTCGGCGGCCATGGCGGGCTTGCCGTCGCGGCGGTAGGCGTCGGCTAGCTGGTACAGCAGCCCTGCGCCGGTGTCGGCGCCGGTGTCGGCATCCGTGTAGGCGCCGAGGCCGCTGGTCAGCCCCGCCGCTTGGGCGATCCACGCCTCGTCGCTCTGGGTGTGTTGCCGCAGCCGCTCCATCACACGCCGCTTCTGCACGGCGGCGCGGAGCGTGGCCAGCTTCCCGGGCGGCGGCGTGGCGGGGCGGCGGCGGGCGTCGCCGCCACGCGGCAGGGCGATGCCCGCCATCGGGTGCTTGCCTGTGGCGGCGCCCGTTGCGGCGCTCGCTGAATGTCCGGTCGCCGCCCTGTTGTCGACTAGCGTCCGCCAAGCGTACGCGTCTGGCGTCGGGCGGTACTGTGCGCTGAGCAGCCCACGCGTGGCGCCGACCCAGCCGGCGGGCGACGTTCCCAGCAGCGGGCTGAAGTCGCCGGTAGCCAGCCGCGGCGAACTCCCTCGCGCGTCGGGCCCGGCGGCCACCAGCCGACGCACCCGCCACGGCGCGAGGCCGAGCGTGGCCAGCTCGGGCATCGCCCCGGGGTCGGCCGACGCACGGAGGACGTCCCCGAGCGCCGCCAGCAGCAGCGATTGGGCGCCGGTCGGTTGATCGATGTCGGCGACGGGCACGATCACCAGGTCGGGCCGCAGGGTCCGCAGCCGCGTGACCAGCTGCCGGCGGAGCGTGCGTTCGCCGTGGCCGCCGGTCTGTAGATTGTGCGTGCGGCGTAGCTGGCCGGCGGGCATGCCTGGCTGGCCCGCTGCCGCCGGCTTCCCGCCGACGCTAGTCAATTGCCAGCCGCTGCCGGTGAGCGTGGCGCCGCTGGCCGTGGCGGCTTCGGTCAGCCGGGCGTGGGTGGCTGCTTGCTCCTCCGCATTTCCCGGAGCGAAGACCACGTCGACCGATGTCAGGTAGCCGTCCGCCGCCGCGAGCCCGGCGATTAGCTCCACGGGCGTGTCTTGTAGATGGGCGGCGAAGACGGCTACGGCCACGCGCGTGCCGGCCCCGCGTTGCACACGCCACGTCTGGCCGCCGTCGCTGGTGGCGAGGATCGTGCCCAGCGTGCCGGCCGCCCAGCCGTGCACGGCATCGACGAAGGTTACCGCATGGAGCGGCGCCACGACGCCCGTCGGCTGCAGCCGCCACGACCGGCCGCCGTCGGGCGAGTGCAGGATAACCGAGCCCGGCTGCCCGGCCACCCACACGCGTGGCCCATCCACGGCGACGCCCCGCCAGCCGGCCCGGGCGGTCGCGGCGGGCGGTGCTGTGGTTGGCGGGCGCCAACTGCGGCCGGCGTCGCCCGTGGCTAGGATCAACCCGCCATCGCCCACGGCCCAGCCACTGGGGGCAGAGGAGTCTCTGCCAACGGTGCGGTGGTCGTTGCCCAGGGCGACGGCGTTCACGCCGCGGGCGTCGCCCCGCAGTGTGGTGGTGTGCTGCACACGGTGGCCGGCGATAGAGGCCATCGCCCCGGCCTGCCCGACTGCGGCGCCTACAGCGGGGCCTCCTGCGGAACGCGCGAAGCACGCCGCCGCCCACCGCGCAGGCCGATCCGACATGAGCGGGCGCCAGGTGCGGCCGCCGTCTTCGGTGGCCAGCACGCCGCTGGGCATCAGCGGCGAGCCCGCGCCGGCGGCGACGCCGGTCCGCTCGTCAAAAAACTGCACGTGCCGCAGCAGCGGCAGAGTGTCGGCCGGCAGCCGGCGCCAGGTGTCACCGCCGTCTTCGGTCTGCAGCACCACGCCGCGGGTGGAGTGCGAGTACGGCCCGGTGTAGCCGCCCACGGCCCAGCCCTGCCGCGGGTTGATGAACGCGACGGAGTAGAGCGGGCAGTCGACCGGCGTGGGCATCCGCCGCCAGCGGCGGCCGCCATCGGTTGTGCGGAGCACCACGCCGCGGTCGCCCACCGCCCAGCCGTGCCGCGTGTCGACAAACGCGAGGTCGTGCAGCGCGGCGTCGCGGCCCATCACCGCGTCGAGCGTGGGCCCGGCAACCGCGCCGGCGTTGCCGGTTCGGCGATTGCTACGCTGTGCGTCGGCGTCGGCGGCGAACAGGGCGGCGCCGGCGGCCAGGCAGCAAAAATACGGCAGGCGTAGCATCGGCAGCATCCATGCAACCGGAATAGGTGGAAGGCGTAGGCCGTGGTGGCGCCACGGGCCGCGGATTGTATGCCGGCGCCTGCGGCCGCCCTAGACGAGTGTGCCCACCGCGGCTGCTAGCGTGCCGCGCACAGACTCCCGGGCCGATGTCGCCGCCGGCCGCGGGCGTGGCGGCACACCGTGTTTTGCACGTGCCTGGCTTGGGCGTGGGCTACGTTTTGATGCGTCGCGGTGGGGCAGCCCTGGGCATCGAAAAGTTGGTGTTTGCCCGCGAATGACGCGAATCCGCCAACGCCCAAAGCGCTCGCCAGAAGAGCCCGTATCCCCTGTCCCTCGCCCCGCGTCCCCCATCCCTCGCCCCGCGTCCCCCGTCCCTCGTCCCTCACCCCTCCATCCCATGCCCAGCTCGGCCCGCCCGCTCGACAAGCTGATCGACCGCGCCGGCTCGCTGTACACGCTGCCGGCCGTGGCGATGGACGTCGTGCGGATGACCAGCGACGCCGCCGCCGACACCCGGGCGCTGAAAGAGGCCATCGAGGGCGACCCCGCCCTGACGGCCAAGATCTTGCGGGTGGTGAACAGCTCGCTGTTCGGGCTCAGCGGCGAGGTGGGCAACCTGACGCAGGCCATCGCCCTGCTGGGCGCCCAGCCGCTGAAGATCTTGGTGCTGGGTTTCAGCCTGCCCGACCGTCTGCTGGCCGGCCTGACGGGCGACGCCCTGCGGCGGTACTGGGCCACGTCGCTCACGCGGGCGGTGGCGGCGCGGGACATCGCCAACGGGTGGTTCAACGCCACGCCGAGCGATCTGCCACGCGTGCAAAACACCCGTCGCGCTGCCAGCGCCCCAGCCCAGCCGCCCGACAGAGACCCCGTTAATGCCCCCGTCAATGCCGACGACGCCTACGTCGCCGCGCTGCTGCGTGACCTCGGCGTGCTGGTCTTGGTGCAAGAAATTGGCGAGCCCTACACGGCGTTCCTGGGCAAGACCGTCGGCTCGGCCGACCGGCTGGTGCTGGAGCGGGATTCGCTGGGCTTCGACCACGTGGAACTGACCGCGCAGATGCTGCGGCAGTGGCGGCTGCCCGAGGCGCTCATCGCCGCGGCCCGCTATGTGGCGCCATCGGACAGCGAATCCGGCGGCGAATCATCAGACGCCGAATCATCAGACGCCGAATCGTCCGGCAGCGGATCCTCTAACAGCGAAACAGACGGCTTGGCCGAGGTCGTTTGGCTGGCAGAGCTCCT
>JBCCQL010000134.1:0-8017 GCA_039024355.1 Planctomycetota bacterium | reverse complement strand
GGCAGCAGCGACGCCGCCGGGTCGGGCGGAGTAGGGGGCTGCGGCGTCGACGCGGCCCCACGCGTGGGGCGGGCGGCCGTCTTCGTGCCGGCCGGTGTGATGTCGGCGGTGGGAACGTCGGCGATTGGGATGTCGGCGCTTGGAGTGTCAGCGATTGGGGCAGTGGGCGCCGGAGTCTCGCCGGGCTTGCTTTGCTCCGCGTCGGCCTTCTGTGGAGGCTCCTCCGCTGGCGACGCCCCGGGGGCCCCGGCGGCGATTGCCGCCAGCCCAGCGAACAGCCAGCCCCGCGGCCCAGCGAGTAGCCAGCCCCGCGGCCCAGCGAGCAGCCAGCCCCGCGGCCCGGCAGGCTTCCTCGCCGCACCGAGGAACCAGTTTGGCTGCATCCGTTGCGATCGAGGCATGGCGGGGCCCGTAGTTTGGCGCTGACTTGTTGGCGTCGTGTTCCGTCGCCGCCGAATATAGCGGCCCCGCTTTTCGCCGTGCCATAGAGAACCCGGGCGTGGCTGTGCAGCACGCGGCGCCAGTTGTTGCGGTCGTGCCAAACGCGCGGCCGATTGCCGCCCGAAACTTGTAATTGCCGGCGGAAAGTCCGCAGTCTGCCCGCACGCCGGGTCGATGCCACACGACATGAAAGTCTCCGCAGATGCCGCGATCGCCAGCCTCATTGCCGCCAAGCAGGCGGCGACCGCCTCGGACGTGTCGGTCGCCGTGGCGGCCAAGGCGCTCGGTTCTCAGCGTTCGGCCGGCGACGCCGCGGTGCAGCTGGTGGAGTCCGCCGGCCAGGTTGGCAAGGCCCCCGGCAAGGGGGCCCTGCTCAATGCGTCGGCTTGACCCGACGCAACGCGAGCCACACAAGGGCGGTGGCCGCAAGCAGCCAGCGGAGCGAGAGCCTCGGCGTGTCACGCACGGTCACAGCCCGGTGGCTGGTGGCCGCCGCCAGCGGAGCGTGGTCAAGTCAAGCTCGGCGACGCCGCTGGACAGTTGGTCCTCGGCGGGCAACCCCGCGGAAGTCGCCACACTCCCGCCAGAAACGCGGATCACGTTGGCGTCCGGGTCGAATGCCGCACGATGCCGGAATATCCAGCCCGGCATTTCCCCGTGCGTCTCAACACACTCGATGCCCCAGTCGTCGAGCCGCAGGCGAAAGACCGGCGTGAAGCCGGGCCGCCTGTCTTCGGGGTAGCCCAAGCAGCCGATCAAGTACACGCAGCGATCGACCAGCGTCGCGGTGTGGAAGTCCGTCGGCGGGAAGACCTTCCGTGGGTAGCCGTAGACGTCGAAGCCGCCGGCGCCGTCGTGCACGACCACGTCATTGTAGATGCAGAAGTCTTCGTCGTAGTAGTCTTCGTGCTCGCCGCCAACCTGCACAAACCGTCCGTCGAGCAGCCGCGTGATGGTGTCGCCAAAGCGGTCAAAGCACCAGACGGGGCTGCTTACGGAAACGCTGCTGAACACGGATGAGGCGCGGCAGGCGTCGACCCCCAAGCGGATCATGTCGTCCCAGAACGGGTTGTTTGTCCTCGACGGGTTCTTGAGCCCAAACCGGCGTTGGCTGCCCCGCTTGAAGTCGTGTTCTGTGCAGCGGAAGTCTTCTCGGCTTGGTTGGTACTCTTCCTCGCCGAAGAGCCCGATGAACTGCCGTTTGACGTGCTCCGGCGCTTGATTGAGGTCTTCCCCGTAATCGACCAGCAGCCTTAGCATCGCAACCGACCCGGCGTCCTCAATCACCGGCTCTGGCTTCGGGCGATCGCCCAGCTCTTGCAGGAGCTCTTGTGCGCTCGCGTGTGTCTCCGCCCACTCTTCGGGGCTTATGAGGCCCTGCAGGTCGGTAGGCAACGGGGTGGGCGGAGCCTCTGGGTACTCAACGGGCTTCAACGGGTATTTCGGGTTGTGCCCACGGTCGACCCCCATGCCCAAAAGCAGCTCCGCACCCTCGACAAAGCCGTGGTCAACGGCGTTGCCTAGGGGCGTTCGGTTGAAGTCGTCCGCCAGCTCGGGGTCGGCGCCCTGCTCTAGCAACAGTTTCATCTTGTCGATGCTGCCGGACGCGACCGCGGCCATGAGCAGCGTTTGGCCACAGTGGGCGGGGCTGTCTGGGTCAGCACCGCTCGCCAGCACCCGGCGGACTTCGTCGAGGCTGCCTTCGGCGACTATCTCATGAACGGTAGGCATCTCAATGGCCTTGCAGCGTGGGCGTCAGGATACTGCCGCGGGTCAAGACACGACACACGCCCGAAAGGCTCACATGCAGCCGAACTCGCACGGTCACTCTTCCCCCGAGAACCGCCGCAGGACGTCGTCCGGCGCGGGGGCGTAGCCGCTGGGGCTGATGCTGAAGCTCGCCAGGCCTTGGCTCAGGGAGCGCGACGCGCCGGAGTAGCCAAACAGGTTGGCCAGGGGCGCCTCGGCGTGGACGACCGTCACCACGCCACGCTGCTCGGTCTGGTGGATGATGGCCCGGCGTTGCTGCAGGTCGCCCACCAGCGGGCCCAGGTGCTCCTCGGGCGTCGAGAGCTCGACCTTCATGATCGGCTCGAGCAGGACGGCGCCCGCCTCGCGAAGGGCTTTGTCGAACGCCAGGTTCGCCGCCGTGCGGAAGGCGATCTCCGTCGAGTCGGTCTCGTGCACCTCGCCGCCCAGCACCGTCGCCTTGAGCCGCAGCAGCGGGAAGCCCAGGGCGCCGCTGCCTTTGACGGCCGTCTCTAGCTCTTCGAGGACCACGCCCAGCAAGTCGTCCGGCAGGTTCTGGGCCGGGTCGATCGAGACCGCGACCGGCGGCAGCTTGGCCGCCAGGGGGCTGCTGGCCGCCGCTTCTCCGATGACGAGGGGCTCCACGCGTAGCCGCACCGCGCCGGTGTGCTGCACACCGTTCATCAGCCGGTTGCACTCGCCGGTGACCTCGGCCGGGCCGGCGACCGACTCCCGGTAGCTGACCCGCGGCTTGTGGACCTTGACCCGCACGCCGAAGTCGCGGGCCAGCCGGTGCTCGATCACCTCCAGGTGCAGCTCGCCCATGCCGGAGATCAGCATCTGGCCGGTCTCTTCGTTGTCGGTCACCTTGAACGTGGGGTCCTGCTTGCGGAGCATGTCCAGGGCGTCCAGCAGCTTCTTCTTCTCGGCGGAGTTCTCGGCCTCGACCGAGACGGAGATCACGGTCTCGGGGAACTCGATCGACTCGAGCACGATCGGCGCCCGGGTGTCGCACAGCGTGTCGCCCGTCACGCTGCCACGCAGGCCGACCAGCGCGACGATGTCGCCCGCCTCGGCGCTGTCGAGCTGCTCGTCCTTCTTCGTGGCGTGGATCCGCCAGATCTGCGCGGCGTTCTCCTTCAGGTCGCGGCCGGCGTTGAGCACCCGCGAGTTCGGCTTGAGCTGGCCGGAGTAGACCCGCACCCAGTACAGGTCGGCCGTCTTGTGCGGCAAGATCTTGAACACCAGCCCGCAGAAGGGCTCGGACGTGTCGGGCCGGCGGCGTGCCTTCTTGCCGCTGGCGGGGGCGTCGGCATTTCCATCGCCGGCATCGCCTGCCGAAGGGCCCGCCGAAGGGCCAGCGGCCGGCTTGCGGCGGGCGCCCTTCTTGCCCGGCTCCACGCCCTCAACCGGCGGCATCTCTAGCGGGTGCGGCAGGTACGCCGCCACGGCGTCTAGCAGCGGCTCGACGCCCATGCCGTGTAGGGCCGAGCCGCACAGCACCGGCTGCACCTGCTGGTGCACCGTGGCCTGGCGGATCACCTTGTGGATGAGCGCCTCGGGGATCGCCTCGCCGCCCAGGGCCAGCTCCATCAGCTCGTCGCTGTAGTCGTACAGCCGCTCCATCAGCCGCTCGCGGTGCAGCCGGGCGTCGTCCAGCAGGTCGGCCGGCACGCCCTGCTCAACCACCTCGCGGCCCTCCTTGCCGCCGGGGAACGTCAGCAGCTTCATCCGCACCAGGTCGATGACGCCGCGGAACGGGTCGGCCACGTGCGGCGGGCCCTGGCCGGCGGGGACCTGCAGCACCACGGGCGTGGCGCCCAGCCGCTGCTGCATCTCCTGCACCACGGCCTGGAAGTCGGCGCCCTCGCGGTCCAGCTTGTTCACAAACGCCAGCCGCGGCACGTGGTGGCGGTTGGCCTGCCGCCAGACGGTCTCGCTCTGCGCCTCAACGCCCTCGCGGGCGCTGAACACCACCACGGCGCCGTCCAGCACCCGCAGGCTACGCTCCACCTCGGCCGTGAAGTCGACGTGCCCGGGCGTGTCGATCAGGTTGATCTGCACGTCCTTCCACGGCATCCGCACGGCGGCCGAGTAGATGGTGATGCCGCGCTGCTGCTCCTCGGCGTCGTTGTCGGTGGTGGTGGTGCCCTTGTCGACCTCGCCCGCCCGGTGCCGCTCGCCGGAGACGTACAGCATCCGCTCGGTGACGGTGGTCTTGCCCGCGTCGATGTGGGCGATCACGCCGATGTTGCGGAGCTTCGTAAGGTCGGACACGGGGCGGAGGGGGTCGGGGTCGCGTTGAGAACGGGAACCGCCAAGGACGCCAAGAGCGCCAGGGTTCGCCAAGGACACGCTACGGTTGTTCGTACCGAATACCCCGGAGTTGCATCGGGGCCGAGGTCGGCGGAGGGGGAGGAATCGGACCAGAGTCGGTCAGCAGCGGTCTGTTAAGTCGAGGTCATGGAAAATGCATGCAGCTGGTCCTGATCCGAAAGATTTCTGCTCGTTATAAGCTACCTACCAATCTGACCTCGGTAAGCCATCCACCTCCTGCGTTATTTCAGCGAGATCAAGCCGCGTATCTACGCTCTATGCCAGCTCAAATCGATGCACACTGGTCCGACCTTCAACCAGAAAACATCGATGCTCTGGATCGCGCGATCCATGGGTGTCTTGGCGATCCTCGGCGCTCTTGGCGTCCTTGGCGGTTCCCCTCTTCCGTCGGCGCACGAAAAAAGGCTAGGTGCCGAGGACCAGGATTCTATAAAAACCCTGGTCCCCAACCCCTAGCCCCTAATCCCTACCGCATCACCACGCGAAGTGGGCGAACGCCTTGTTGGCGTCGGCCATGCGGTGGACGTTCTCGCGGCGGGTCATCGCGGCGCCCTCGCGGTTGTAAGCGCTCACCAGCTCGTCGGCCAGCTTCAGGTGTGTGGGGCGGCCCTTCTTGTCGCGGATGGCGATCAGCAGCCAGCGGATGGCCAGCGACTGCTGCCGGGTGCGGTTGACCTGCATCGGCACCTGATACGCGGCGCCGCCCACCCGCTTGCTGCGTACCTCGATAGCGGGCTTCACGTTCTCCAGCGCCTGGGTGAAGACGTCGATCGGCTCGACCTCGGGCACACGCTCCTTGATCACGTCGAGCGCGTCGTAGAACACCCGCTGGGCGGTGCTCTTCTTGCCGTCCACCATCAGGCAGTTGATGAACTTGGCGGCCAGGAGCGACCCATACACAGGATCGGGCTTGAGCTGCTTGCGGCTGGCGGTGATGCGGGCCATGAGAGGCTATCGGCCTTTTGCTGTTGGCTATTGGCGAAACGCGTTCCGTTTGAGGCGTGCTGCCAGCGAATCAGCCAACGGCCAATAGCCAACAGCCAACAGCCCCTTACCCCTTCTTCGCCCCGTAGCGGCTGCGGGACTGCTTGCGGTCGGACACGCCCAGTGTGTCGAGGGCGCCGCGGACCACCTGGTAGCGGACGCCCGGCAGGTCGCGGACGCGGCCGCCCCGCACGAGCACGATGGAGTGCTCCTGGAGCGTGTGCCCTTCGCCCGGGATGTACACCGTGACCTCTTTGCCGTTGGACAGCCGCACGCGGGTGATCTTCCGCAGGGCGGAGTTCGGCTTCTTGGGCGTCATGGTGCGCACGGACAGGCACACCCCACGCTTCTGCGGGCAACGCTCCAGAACGGGCGCTTTGCTCTGCTTGTGCTTCTTTTTGCGACGCTTGCGGACAAGCTGATTGATCGTGGGCATGCGGGGCCTAAACGTGTGCGCGTGGCGGCGGGGTGCAGGGCCACGCAGAATAATGGATCGGGGTTGGCTGTCAACGGGCCCCGGTCTTGCGAGCGGGGCCGCTGCTACGAACGAACCGGCGTGGCGGCGGGCTTGGGGGCCTGCCGCCACACCAGCTTCGGGTTCAAGCTTTGCCGCGTGCCGCCGGGGCTTACTTCGATTCGCCGTCGCCCCCGCCCAGCAGGGCGTCCAGGCTGCTGGGCAGCTGGGCCTCGGTGGGCATCGTGGGCTGGGCGTCGCCGCCAGCAGCGGCGGGCTCTTCGCCGGCGCCTTCGAGCAGCGGGAAGCTCTTCTCCAGCACGCGGGCCTTCTCGGCCGCCAGGGCCTCGAGCGCCTCGGGCCGGATGCGGACCTCGGCGTCTTGGATGCTGCGGAAGCCGGTGCCGGCCGGGATCAGGTGGCCCAGGATGACGTTCTCCTTGAGGCCCACCAGGTTGTCGGTCCGGCCGGCCAGGGCCGCCTCGGTGAGCACCTTGGTGGTCTCCTGGAAGCTGGCCGCCGAGATAAAGCTGCTCGACTGCACCGACGCCTTGGTGATGCCCAGCAGCTGCGTCGACGCGGTGGCCTTCTTCGGCTTGGAGCCCTTGGCGAGCTCTCCGCCGAGCGACTCGATCTGGGCGTTGGTCTGCTCCAGCACCGTCTTGGGCACGATCGCGTCGATGGCGAAGTCGCTGTCGCCCTTGTCGGTGATCTTGACGCACTTGCCCACGGCGTCGTTGGCGCGGCGGAAGTCGTACTTGTCCACCACCGAGCCCGGCAGCAGGTTGGTGTCGCCGGGCGACTCGATCTTCACCTTCCGCAGCATCTGCGAGACGATGATCTCGATGTGCTTGTCGTTGATCTCGACGCGTTGGCTGCGGTAGACGTTCTGGATCTCGCGGGTCAGGTACTGCTGCACCGCCTCCTCGCCCGAGACGCGGAGGATGTCGTGCGGCACCAGCGGGCCGTCCACCAGCGAGTCGCCCGCCTTGACGACGTCGCCCGAGTGGACACGCAGGTGCTTGTTGTGCGTGACCAGGTGCTCACGCTCGATGCCCGACTCGCTGCGGACGATGATCGACCGCTTGCCCCGCTTCTTCTCGGCCATGATCTCGACCGTGCCGTCGATCTCGGCGATGACGGCCGGGTCCTTCGGCTTGCGGGCCTCGAAGATCTCGGTCACGCGGGGCAGGCCGCCGGTGATGTCCTGGGTGCCCGCCGCCTCGCGGGGCGTCTTGCCGATGATGGCGCCCGGCTTGATCTTCTGGCCCTCCTTGACCTCCAGGTGGGCCTTCTCCGGCATGTAGTAGAAGTCCAGCACCTTGCCGTCCTTCGGGTCCTCCACCACCACCTGCGGGTGCAGGTCGCCCTTGTGCTCCATGATGACGAAGCGGGTGTGGCCGGAGGCCTCCTTCTCGCTCCGCATGGTGACGCCCTCCACCAGGTCCTCGAAGCGGATCTTGCCGCCGGTCTCGGCCAGGATGGGGATCGAGTGCGGGTCCCACTCGCAGAGCACGGCGCCCGCCTTGACGGTGTCGCCCTCGGAGAACTTGACCGTGGCGCCGGTCGGGGCCTCGTACTTCTCGATCTCGCGGCCGCGGTCGTCGCAGATGGCGATCTCGCCGTTGCGGCCCAGCACGACGTACTCGCCGGCCTCGTTCTGCACGGCCTTCAGCTTGGCGTACTTCACGACGCCCGTCTTCTTGGCCTTGATGTCGGACTTCTCGACGTCGCCCGTCGCGACGCCGCCGATGTGGAAGGTGCGCATCGTGAGCTGCGTGCCGGGCTCGCCGATCGATTGGGCGGCGATGATGCCCACGGCCATGCCCTCTTCCACCATCGCACCGGTCGACATGTCCATGCCGTAGCACTTGCGGCAGATGCCCAGCGGCGCCATGCAGGTCATGGCGCTGCGGACCTGGATCTTCTCCAGGCCCAGCTGCTCGATCTTGCGGGCGATCTCGGCGGTGATCAGCTCGCTGTCGCCCACGATCTTTTCGTCGGTGATCGGGTTGACGATGTTCTGCCGGCTGACGCGGCCCTTGATGGACT
>JBCCQL010000133.1:0-8044 GCA_039024355.1 Planctomycetota bacterium | reverse complement strand
CGGGCCGCGGCCATCGGTGAATTTGTCGCCCGCACGTCGCCCGACGACCCGTCGGCGGAGCTGGCGGCGCGGCTTGCCCTGGCCGCGCACAACAAGCTGTACCGCCAGGCGCGGGCCGACGGCGGCGACGCCGCCTTCGCCGAGGCGCGTCTGCGTGCGGCGGCCGGGTTTGTCGCCGACCAGTGGGCCGGCAAGGCGTTGGCCGACGAGGCGTTCTCTGTCTTGCTGGAGGTGGCGATCGCCTCGGGCGACCTGCAGGCCGCCGAGCGTGTGCTGGGGCGCCTGCCCGAAGACCGCCGCGCCGTGCAAGGGCTCAAGCTCGCCAATGCGTTGTGGCAGCGCGGCCAGCGGCTGGCGATCGAAGCAAAGGACGACGCGGCCGCCGCCGCCGACGCGGCGCGGGTGAAGGCCGACGCACGCACGCGCCTCGAAGCGGGTTTGGAGGCCGTCGGCACACGCGGCGCCGTCAGCCCGACCGAGGCGACCGCCGCGTTGCTGCTCGCCCAGGCCTTGCTCGAAGCGGGTGACCCGGCCGCGGCCGTGAAGCTCATCGAGCACCAGCGGCGTGGCCCGCTAACGCTGCTGAGCCAGAAGGACCCGAGCGTCGACCGCGCGGGCTTCGCCGCCGAGGCGTACCGGGTGGCCCTGCGTGGGTACGCCTCGGTTTCGCCGCCGCGGACCGACGCGGCCATCGGCGTCATGGCGAAGCTCGAGGAAGCCGTCGGCGGCGATACGCAGCTGCTGCGGCGGGTCTACTTCAGCCTCGGGCTGCAGCTGCGCAGCCAGATGACGTCGCTCGCCGACGCGGGCAAGCCACGCGACGCCCAGCAGCTGGGCGAGGCCTTTGCCGTGTTCCTCGACCGCCTGAGCAAGCAGGCCGAGGGCGCCGATTGGCTCACGCGCCAGTGGATCGGCCAGATGTACCTGAGCCTGGGCGACGGCCTGCAGGGCGGCGCCAACGGGGCCGATCAGGCGGGCTACTACCGGCGGGCGGCGGACACGTTCGCGGCGATGATCGGCCAGGCGGCGGACGACGCCTCGTTTGCCCCCACCGACAACGCGGTGCTGGCGGCCAAGATGCAGCTGGGCGTCGCGCAGCGTGGCGCGGGCGACTACGAAGCGGCTATCGGCACGTTCGCCTCGATGCTGGCGGACCGGCCCGTGATGCTCGATGTGCAGAAGGCCGCCGCCTATACCTACCAGCGGTGGGGCGAGCAGTCGCAAGACACGGACCGGCTTACCACCGCTATCCGCGGCGGCCGGCCGGCGCCCGGCACGGGCAAGAACGTCGTGTGGGGATGGAGCAAGCTGGCGGGCGTGGCCGGCCGCGCGGCGCGGTCGAAGCCCGAGTACAAGCCGCTGTTCTTCGAGTGCTGGCGCAACGTGGCCGCCTGCCGGGTGATCGCCGCCGAGCAGGCGAGCGGCCCGACGCGCGACAAGCAGCTGGCCCGGGCGCGGAAGACCATCCGGTCAATCGTCCGGCAGTACCCCGACGGCGGCGGCGCCGAGAGCTACCGGCAGTACGACGCTTTGATGCGCCGCATCCAACGGCTCGAAGGCGTCGAGGCCGTCGGCCTGGCCGAGCTTGAGCCCTGACACCTCGCGACATGACACGTCGCGACCTGACACCGCACGCCGCGTCGCGGCGCCACCCCACGAGGCGTAGCATGACACCTGCAGCGTCCCACACAGCGGCGGCCGCTTCGATCCTGCTCCTGCTGGCGTCGGCCGGTGTGGCGGGGGCCCAGAACGACCGCGTACGCACGCGGTCCGGCGCCGAGACGGGCGAGATCGTCAAGATGACGGCCCTGGGCGTAACGCTCCGCCGGGGGTCGATCAGCAAAGAGGTGCCGGTCAGCGAGATCCAGAGCGTGCAGTTCGGCGCTGAGCCCTCCGAGCTGACGCAGGCCCGCGTCAACGCCCGCAACGGCGACTACCGCAAGGCGCTCGGCAAGCTCACCGCGCTCGGCGGCGCCGGGGGCGACAACCCCTACGTCAAGCAAGAGCTGGCGTTCTACCTTGCATTCTGCCGGGCGAAGCTGGCGCTGCTCGAGGGCGACGCCGGCGCCATCGCCGCCGCGGGGCGAGAGCTCAACACCTTCCGCCAACAGGGCAAGCAGAACCTGCACTACCTGGAGTCGCTCGAGTTGTTGGGCGACCTGCTGGCGGCGTCGGGCCGCTTCCCGCAGGCGGAGCAGATGTACGCCGAGGTGGCCCGGGCGCCCTTCCCCGCCTACAAGACGCGGGCCGGCGTGCTGGTGGGCAAGTCGCTGCAGAGCCAAGGCAAGCACGCCGAGGCGATCGCCCGCCTGGACGCCGCGATCAAGCTGGCCGGCGACGCCCCAGAGACAAGCCCCCAGCGGCGCCAGGCGATGCTGGCCAAGGCCGTGAGCCTGGCCGCCACAGGCGAGGTCGACCGCGGCGTCGACCTCGTGCAGCAGGTCCTGCGCGGCGCCGACCCCACGGAGGCCCGGCTGCTGGCCCGGGCCTACAACACGCTTGGCGCGTGCTACCGTGAGGGGGGCAAAGCCAAGGACGCGTTGTTCGCCTACCTGCACGTCGACCTGCTGTTCGCCAGCGTGCCGGAGTCCCACGCCGAGGCCCTGTACCACCTGACCGACCTGTGGCGCCAAGCGGGCAAGCCGAAGGAAGCGCAGGAGGCCCGCGCCCGGCTGGAGCAGCGGTACGCGTCGAGCACTTGGGCCAAGAAGCTGTAGGGGCCGGCGCCCGCAACGCCGCTTCTTTGCCCACCCCTGCCGACGCAACTAGACTGAAGCCCGGCGGGCCGCGGCCCCGGCGGCGCGGTCAGAAAGTTCCCCCAACACGGTCCTCCCGACACGGTCCCCCAAAACCTTGGGCAGCAGGAGTCTTTTCATGGCGGAGCGTTCCCTAACTGGTCTCGGCGCCCCCGGCCGAAGCCGGCCGGCTACCGGCTGGTGGGCCGTGGTTCGACGGGCGCCGCTGGCCGTGCTGGCCGTGGCGGCGATCGCCCTGGCCGGCCCCGCGCCGCTGCACGCCCAGGAGGAAGGCGACGCGCCCGCCGCCGAAGCGGCCGACGCCGAAGCAGCCCCCGCCGCGGGCGCCGACGCGTCTTCGGGCGAGGGGCGGAAGACCAAGACCCTGCTGGGCTGGGCGTTCGAGGCGCTGGGCTGGTTCTACAGCCTGGTCTTCCTGACGCTGTCGTTCACGCTGTTCGCGCTGTTCGTCATGAACCTGCTCAAGGCGAGCCGCGGCAACGTGGTGCCGCCCGAGCTGGTGGAGGGCTTCGAGGAGCACCTGGAGGCGCAGCGCTACACCGAGGCGTACGAGCTCGCGAAGGAGGACGACTCGTTCCTGGGCAAGGTGCTGTCGGCCGGCCTGTCGAAGCTGTCGGGCAACGGATCGTATCCGCAGGCGATCGAGGGCATGCAGGAGGTGGGCGAAGAAGAGAACATGAAGCTCGAGCACAGCCTGAGCTACATGGCGTTAATCGGCACGATCACGCCCATGATCGGCCTGCTGGGCACCGTGCAGGGCATGATCGGCGCGTTCGAGACCATCGCCACCACCAACAGCGGCGCCCCCAAGGCCACGGACCTGGCGGCCAACATCTCCACCGCCCTGTTCACAACGCTGGCGGGCCTGGCGATCGCGATCCCGGCGATCGCCGCCTACAACATCCTCCGCAACCGCGTCGCCCGCCTGGTGCTGGAGGTAGGCATCGTCAGCGAAGGCCTGATGAGCCGCTTCCAGAAAGTCGGCGAGAAGAACTAGGCGCTGGGTGGGAGGTGGAAGGCGCGAGGAAATTGGGGCACGCGCGTGGGTCGGTACCGGGAACTCAAGGTCTGGCAGAAGGGGATGGACCTCACGGTCGCCGTCTACCGGTTTACAGCGAACCTCCCCGACGATGAAAAGTTCGGCCTAGTGAGCCAGCTCCGGCGAGCCGCCGTGTCGATCCCGTCGAACATCGCCGAGGGTCATTCAAGGAATACGCCGGGGGACATGATTCGATTTGCGAGCATCAGCCTCGGTTCGCTTGCTGAACTAGAAACGCAATTGATCATCGCGACAAGACTTGGTTACGCGGCCAGCGACGAGACCGAGCCCTTGCTTTCGATGGCGGGTGAAATCGGCCGCATGCTGCACGGGCTCATCCGCTCGAATCGCTCTTAGCCCTCGCGCCTTCCACCTTCTGCCTGCAACCTAGCGCCTGCTATGAAGTTCCAACGCCGCAAGCAGCTGGCTTTTGTCGAGGGGGACATGACGCCCATGATCGACATGACGTTCCAGCTGATCGCGTTCTTCATGGTGCTGATCAACTTTTCGGAGGTAGAGCAGGACCCGCGGATCAAGCTGCCCGCCAGCGAGCTGGCCAAGCCGCCCGACGTGGCGTACGAGGAGCCGCTCACCGTCCAGATCACTAAGGACGAGCAGGTGCTGTTCGCCGGCGACACGTACGAGATCGACACCCTGATCACGCCGCTGCGGCGTGAGGCGGACCTGATCAGCCGGTACGGCGACCTGAAGGACCTGGGCGAGGTGACCGTCATCATCCGGGCCGACGCCACGGTGAAGACCGGCAACGTGCAGAAGGTGATCCAGCTGTGCCAGGAGGCGGAGTTCGAGACCTTCGCCCTCCGCGGCCGGCAGAGCGACAAGAACACCCTCATCATGCAGTGAGGCAGGCGCTAGGTGGAAGGTGGCAGGTGGCAGGCGCTGGCGACCGTGCGAAAAGCCTACCAACCTCAAACCAACGCAGAGCGCCTACCACCTAGCGCCTTCCACCCAGCGCCTATCTCATGAAAATCCGCAACGCCGGCCACCGCGACAAGATCGAGCTGCAGATGACGGCGATGATCGACATCGTCTTCCAGCTGCTGATCTTCTTCATCATGACGTTCAAGATCGTCCTGCCGGAGGGCGACTTCAACATCCGCATGCCGCTGGCGGCGGACCAGCCCAACGCCGAGCCCGACGACACGCCCGTGCTGAACCTGCGGCTGCGTGCCGCCAGCGACGGCTCGCTGGCCGAGGTCTCGCTGGGCGACCTGTCGTTCGGCGCCGAGGCGGACACCTTCGCCCGGCTGCACACGCACATCCGCGGCCTGGTGGACGACTCCGGCGGGCCCGGCACGGCCGACGAGCAAGAGGTTGAGATCGACGCCGACTTCGACCTGCAGTACGACCACACGATGCGGGCCATCACGGCCCTCACCGGCTACATCGACGAGAACCGCATCCGCCACTCGCTGATCGAGAAGGTCAAGTTCGCCAAGCCGCGGGAGTAGGCGCTAGGCGTCAGGTGGAAGGTGGTAGGCGCGCGCCGGCCACCCGCCACCTCGCGCCTCGCGCCTGCTCAGGCTCTTGGGTGGTACGCGGCGTGGACCTTCTTGAGCCTCGCGGCGTCGACGTGGGTGTAGATCTGGGTGGTGGCGATGCTGGCGTGGCCCAGCAGCTCCTGCACCTGCCGCAGGTCGGCGCCGCCGGACAGCAGGTGCGTGGCGAAGCTGTGCCGCAGGCTGTGCGGCGAGAGCTTGGCCGTAACGCCCGCCGCGGCCGCCGACCGCTTGAGCAGCTCCCAGATGCGCTGCCGGTCTAGCCGCCGGCCACGCGTCGAGAGGATGAGGAACGCCGAGGGCGGGTCGCGTCGCCGGGCGAGCTTCGGCCGCTCGTGCCGCAGGTAGTCTTCCACCGCCCGCAACGCGCGCCCGCCGATGGGCACGACGCGTTGCTTGTCGCCCTTGCCGTGGCACACGCACAGCCGCTCGGCCAGGTCGACGTCCACCAGCCGGAGCCTCGCCAGCTCCGACACCCGGCAGCCGGTGGCGTAGAGCAGCTCGAGCACCGCGCGGTCGCGGCGCCAGAGGGGCTCGCCCCGCACGGGCGCGGCCAGCAGCTTCTCGACCTGGCCCGGCGGCAGCACCGTCGGGACCCGCTGCCAGAGCTTCTGGGCGGTGAGCAGGTCGGCCTGGCTCTCCTTGAGCAGGCCCTCCAGCTGCAGGTAGCGGAAGAAGACCCGCAGCGACGCCACGTGCCGCGTGACGCTGGCCGGCGCCAGGCCGGCCCCCTTCAGCCACGCCGGGTAGTGCGACAGGTCGCCCACGGTCAGCCCGGCGATCCGCCGGCCGGCCAGCCACTCGAAGAACCGCCGCACGTCGCGGCCGTAGGCGGCCACGGTGTTGGCGGCCATGTGGCACTCGGCGGCCAGGTACCGCAGGAAGTCTTCGCGCAGCTGCGTGTGCTGCTGCCGGGCCTGTGCCCGGCGGGGCGTGATGGTCTTCTTGCCGCTGGCCATAGCGTAAGGCATCGGCGCCCAGGCGCCGCCCTGGCCACCATTCCGCACGCCTAGGTATGCTGGCGGCGACCCTGCCGGCTGAATCGATCAACGGGCCAACAGCCAGCACCTCGGAGCCACCAACCAAGAGCCAGCCGCCAACCGCCGCCGATGCAGAACATCGTCCTCGAAGAGCCCTACGAGTTTGTGCCGCCCGTCGAGTCCCGCTTCTGGTGCTGGTTCGTCCGGCTGCAGCTGTACGGCTACCTGCGGAAGACGTTCAACGTCCACGCGTTTGACTGCCGGCACACCGACCGGCTGCAGGCCTCGCTGGATGCGGGCAAGAGCGTCGTCCTGGCGCCCAACCACAGCCGGCTGTCGGACCCCGTAGCCCTGGGCGTGCTGTCGGAGAAGGTGGGCGCCGAGCTCTTCGCCATGGCCAGCTGGCACCTGTTCAAGGAGGGTTGGTACCAGCGCTTTATGATCCGCCGGATGGGCGCCTTCAGCGTCTACCGCGAGGGGCCGGACCGGCAGAGCGTCAACCAAGCGATCGACATCCTGGTGGCCGGCCGCCGGCCGCTGATCATCTTCCCAGAGGGCGCCGTCAGCCGGCACAACGACCTGATGATGGACGTCATGGACGGCCCCGCCTTCATCGCCCGCCAGGCGGCCAAGCGGCGGGCCAAGGCGGGCCTGCCGGGCGTCGTGATCCACCCGGTGGCCATCCGCTACAAGTTCGACGGCGACATGGACGCCGCCATCGCGCCCGAGCTGGAGCGCTTCGAGCGGGGCTTCTCCTGGCAGCCGCAGACGCACCTGCCGCACGCCGCGCGGATCGGCAAGATCGCCGAGTCGCTGCTCACGCTAAAAGAAATCGAGTACCGCGGCGAGGCCCGGCAGGGCGACCCCCACGAGCGGGCGGAGCGGCTCATCGTCGAGGTGCTGGCCGACCTGGAAGAGAAGTGGGGCACCCGCGGGCAGGCCAAGGGGCTGGTGGCCCGCATCAAGGCGATCCGCACCGTGGTGCTGCCCGACATGATCGCCCGCAGGGTCACGCCCGAGGAGCGTGCGTCCCGCTGGCGGGACCTGGCCGCCTGCTACTACCTGCAGCAGATCGCCCACTACCCGCCCGGCTACATCGGCGGCGGCAACGACCTGCCGGAGCGGCTCATCGAGTCGGTCGAGCGGATGCACGAAGACTACGAAGACCGCATCGACTACAAGGGCCCGATGCACTGCACCATGGCCGTCGGCGAGGCGATCGAGGTCGGCGCCAAACGCGACAAGTCCGCCGGCGGCGACCCCGCCATGCAAGAGACCCAGCGGCAGGTGCAGGCCATGCTCGACGAGCTCGTCAAAGAACGCCGCGCAGAGCTGGCCGCGAGAAAGTAGTTGGCGGTTGGAAGTTGGCGGTTGGAAGTTGGAAGGCGCTAGACAAGGCGTGCGATAAAATCCGCCATGCGAATAGGCGCGCTCTCCCAACTACCAACTCCCAACTAGCGCCTTCCACCTGCCACCTTCCACCACGCGCCTGCCACCTGCCACCTGCCATCTGCCACCTAAAAATGCCCAAACAACCGCTCTTCGAAGAAGCCAGCACCGCGCCGCCCGTGGTCGCGCTGGGCGACTTGGCCAACGGGCAAGAGGCCGACTTCTTCGCGCTGCTGGCGGACAAGACGCAGCTGACCACCAAGGACGGCAAGCCCTACTGGCGCGTGACGTTCCGCGACGCCCGGCGGGACGTCAGCTTCCCAGTCTGGAGCGACGCCCCGCTGTTCGCCGCGGCCAGCG
>JBCCQL010000132.1:0-8107 GCA_039024355.1 Planctomycetota bacterium | reverse complement strand
CGCCACGGCTATCAGCGGGGGTGAGGCGGCTATCACGGCGCCGCGGGCAGCGGCCGCCCCCGAAACAATCACCGTAAAAATCCCCGCCGGCATCGAGGACGGCAAGAAGATCCGCCTGCGTGGCCAAGGCGAGCCCGGCCCGGGCGGAGCGCCCAGCGGCGACCTGCTGCTGACGATCCGGGTGGCGCCGCACCCCTGCTTCACCCGGCGGGGGACACGCCTCGACATCACGGCGCCGATCACGCTGGCCGAGGCGGCCGCCGGCGCCAAGATCGACGTACCCACACCCGGCGGGCCGGTAACGCTGACCGTGCCGCCCGGCGTGAGCAGCGGCAAGCGGCTGCGTCTGAAGGGCCGCGGCGTCGCCGCCGAGGGCAAGCCGCCGGGCGACCTGTTTGTCGAGCTGCAGATCGTGTTGCCCGACGACCTGACCGATGATGAGCGCGAGCAGATCGCCCAGATCACCGCGGGCCGCCCCGCGGCCCCACGCGGAGACCTACGGTGGTAGACCGAACGGCCGACGCGGGTGCGGCGGGCATCCCCCAGAGTCGATTGCACGCGTTGGTGAAAGCGATCTCCGCCTTGGTCGTGGCCTTTTCTCCTGATCCGCCGCAGCACGCTGCGTGGAGCGCTCGCAGGGCGGGGGGCGCCGTTGCCGATTGACAGCCATCATCCACCGCCTGGGAAGGATCCACCGCCGGGGCAGGCGTCGCCCCTTTCCTTGCGTTTCGGCAAGCGGCTGCGGCTGCTCACCAGCAGCGACTTCGACGCGGTCTTCGCCGGCAAGTGCAGCGCCGCCGATGGGGTGCTGATCGTTTACGGCATAGAGAACAGCCTCGGGCACGCCCGGCTGGGGCTGGTGGTTTCGCGTAAGGTCGGCAACGCCGTCCGGCGGAACCGGTGGAAGCGGCTGCTGCGGGAGGCCTTCCGCCTCGCACAGCACGAGCTGCCACACCGGGACTACGTCGTGCTGCCCCGCCCCTCGCAAGAGCCCACGCTGGCGGCCGTTTCGGCGTCGCTGCGTAGCCTCGCAACGCGTATCGATCGCAAGCTGCATCGGGCGCGCGGCGACGGCGGGGCCGGCGGGCGGGGCCGCCGATGACCGCTGCCCCGCGGCGAGCCTGGCGGCGGATCGTGGCGGCGCCGTCGGCCGTGCTGGCGTGGCTGCTGGTGCTGGCGGTGCGTGCTTACCAGCGGCTCGTCAGCCCGTGGATGGGCTCGAACTGCCGCTTCACGCCGACGTGCAGCGAGTATTTCATCCGAGCGGTCCAGAAGTACGGCCCGCTGGAAGGCGGCCGGCGTGGCGTGCTGCGGGTCTGCCGCTGCCATCCTTGGCACCCCGGCGGGCACGACCCGCCGTAACAGAAACGCGTGGCACGCCGGCCCCGCTCACCGGCTCCGCAGTCCTTGGTGCGCGGGCGTTGGGGCGTTCGGTGCGGGTGCTAGCAATGCCCGGCACGCGTCTTGATCGGGCGCCGGACAATCCCTACCCTCCCGCGGCGTGCCCGGGAGACCGCTGCGCGGGCAGCGCGGCAAGCCCACCACCACGCAACCACGCGACGTGCACGGATGTGCGTCGCAGCAGAAAAAATCTGGTGTCGTCCCACGGAGCGTCCGGCATGAAGCGTCGCGCACCGCTGCTCTTGCTCTCGGCGTGGTCTGCCGTCGCCCTCGGGTGCGCGTCCTCCCTGGTGACGTCGAACCTGGACACCAGCCAGCTCGACGACGTCACCCGCGACGAGGCCAACCTGGTCTCGCGCTACACGCACCCGTACGGGCTGGACTACGTGCAGGTCGAGGCCGTGGCGTTGGTCACCGGCCTCAGCGGCACGGGGGGCGACCCGCCGCCGACGCCGCAGCGCGAGGTGCTGCTGGAGGAAATGAAACGCCAAGAGGCGCCCAACCCCAACAAGATGCTGGCCGCCGACAGCACCGCGCTGGTTCTGGTGCGTGGCTACCTGCGGCCCGGCATGCAGGCGGGCGACAAGTTCGACGTCGAGGTCCGCACGCCCAGCCGCAGCGAGACCACCAGCCTCCGCGGCGGGTGGGTGCTGCCGGTCCGGCTGTCGGAGCACGCCGTGCTGGGCCAGCAGGTCCGCACCGGCCACACGCTGGCGACCGCCGAGGGGCACGTGCTGGTCGACCCCTCGGCCGACGGCAGCAATGCCCTGGCCACGCGCGGCCGCATCCTGGGCGGGGCCATCGCCAAGAAGGACCGCCAGATGGGCCTGATGATCAGCCAGGAGGACGCCTCTTACAACTTGGCTAAGAGCATCGGCAAGGCAATCAACGCCCGCTTCCACACCTACCGCGACGGCCGCAAGACGGGCGTCGCCAAGCCGCAGAACCCCGAGTTCGTGCAGCTGCTGCTCCACGAGCGGTACAAGGAAAACACCACCCGCTTTGTCAAAGTGGTGCGGAACATCGCCATCCGCGAGTCCGCCGCCGACCTGTCGGAGCGGCTCGGCCGGCTTTCGACGCAGCTGCTCGACCCGCTCACCACGGCCCGGGCCGCCATCCGGCTCGAAGCGATCGGCGACGAGCGTGCCGTCGCAACGCTCAAGCGCGGCGCCGAGTGCGCCGACCCCGAGGTCCGCTTCTACTCGGCCGAGGCGCTGGCCTACCTGGACGAGACCGCCGCTGTTGAGCCGCTGGCCCAAGCGGCCCGCGACGAGCCGGCCTTCCGCGTCAACGCGCTGGCGGCCCTCAGCGCGATGGACGACGTCGTCGCCTACGAGGCGCTCCGCTCCCTGCTGAGTGTCCGCAGCGCCGAGACACGCTACGGCGCCTTCCGCGCTCTGTGGGCGATGGACGCCGGCGACGCGATGATCCGCGGCGAGCAGCTCGGCGGGCAGTTCAGCTACCACCGGCTAGACATCGACTGCCCGCCCATGATCCACGTCACCCGCAGCTACCGCCCGGAGATCGTCCTGTTCGGCACGGGGCAGCAGTTCCAGCTGCCCATGGTGCTTGACGCGGGCAGCAACATCTTGGTGAACGGGCTGGCCGGCTCGCGGGTGACGGTCAGCCGCTTCATCGAGAACGAGCCCACGCAGAAGCGGGTGGTGTCGACCTCGGTCGACGAGGTCATCCGCGCGATCGTCGAGCTCGGCGGCGCCTACCCGGACGTAGTGCAGGCGTTGCAGCAGGCCAAGAACGACGGCGCCCTGGCCAGCAGCCTACGCCTGGACGCCCTGCCCGAGACCGGCCGGGCGTTCGACCGTTCGCCGCCGGGCGAACCGGTCGATCCCGACGACGCCGGCGCCACGCCCTACCGCGTCGATACCCCGCTGCCCGACCTGTTCTCGCGCAAGAAGTAGGTCGGCCGCTCGGTCGGGCACGCCGCCGGTGGCCGCTGGCCGCGGGCCGGCCCGCCCACTACGCCGCCCGCTTCCGCAAAGCCCGCCCGCCATGCTCACGGCACTGGAACTCGCCGGCTTCAAGAGCTTTGCGGACAAGACGCGGCTCGAGTTCCCCGCCGGCGTTACCTGTGTTGTCGGCCCGAACGGCTCCGGCAAGTCAAACGTCGTCGACGCCATCAAGTGGGTCATGGGCACGCAGTGCCCCAAGGCCCTCCGCGGCGCCGAGTTGACGGACGTCATCTTCAACGGCTCCGCCTCGCGGCGGCCGCAGAACACGGCCGAGGTCACGCTGGAGTTCGACAACCGCGCCGGCCTGTTCGAGCTGCAGAGCCAGACCGTCCGCATCACCCGACGGGTGTACCGCAGCGGCGAGGGCGAGTACGCCCTCAACGGCTCGGCGTGCCGGCTGAAGGACATCCGCGAACTCCTGGCCGGCACCGGCGCCGGCGTCGAGTCGTACAGCATCATCGAGCAGGGCCGCGTCGACGCCTTGCTGCGGTCTTCGCCCAAGGAGCGACGCACGCTCTTCGAAGAAGCCGCCGGCGTCAGCCGCTTCCGGCTCAAGAAGCAAGAAGCCACGCGGCGCCTCGCGCGGGTCGAGCAGAACCTGCTCAGGCTGTCCGACATCGTCGACGAGGTCGAGGGCCGGCTGCGGCGTGTGCGGATCCAGGCGGGCAAGGCCAAGCGGTACCGCGAACAAACCGAGCGGCTCAAACAGCTCCGCACCCAGCTGGGGCTGACCGACTGGTGGGCGCAAACAACGCGGCTTGGCGAGCTAGACCGGGCCGCGGCCGCCAGCCTGGCCGAGTGCGAGGCGCTCCAGGCAGAGATTACGGCGACCGAGCAGGCGCAGCACGCCGCAGACCAGCCGGGTGACGGCGCGCCGCCGCCGCCGACGCTCGCTACGCTGCAGCAGGCGATGGCCGGCCACCGCGAGCGTATCGCCGCCGACGAGGCGATTGTCCACGCCGAGACGCACCGCCTGGCGGAGATCGCCCGCGAACAGACACACGCACGCGGGCGGCTGGTGGCGGCCAGGGCCGAAGCCATGGCGGGCGACCAGGGCCCGGCGCCGGCCGAGCTCCGCAAACAGCTGGCCGAGACGCGAGGCCTGCTGGCGGCCGCCACGCAGAAGCTTCGGGCAGAGCACGAACAGCTCGGTGCGCTCAACGCAAAGCGAGACGCCCTGCAGGAACAACGGCAGGAGGCCGTAAGTCAGCGGGAAGAACTGATCGCTGCAGACGAACGCCTGTCTAAGCGGCGGCACGCGGTCGAGGCCCGCCTGGAGGTCGCCCGGCAGCAAGCGGCCGACGCGCGTGGCCGGCTCCAAGGGCTCTCAGAGCAGGCGGCGGGCACGGAGCGCGCCCTGCGTGCGGCGGCCCAACAGGCCGCCGAGCTGCAAACCCACACGCAGCGTGCGGAAGCGGCGTTGCAGGCCGCCGCCACGGGGCGCGACACGCACCGCAGCCGTGCGACTCAGCTGCACCGAGAGATTGCCGCCGCCGAGGCACAACTCGCCGTCGAGCAGCGGCGCCTGGCCGACATCAACCAAGACCTCACGCGCATCCAGCGGCTCCGCGAAGACACCGCCGCGCTGCTCGCCCCCGCGGCTGAGGGCGACGCGCCACGGGCGACCGTGCGTGGCCTCGTTGCAGACCTGCTGCATGTCGACTTCGACACCGCACCGATGATCGAGGCGGCCCTCGGCGATCGCACGCACCACCTTGTTGTCGACAACGGCGACGCCCTCATCCAGGCCTGCAACGCACGCCCGGCGGCCCTTTCGCAACGCGCCACGTTCCAGCGGCTCGACAGCCGCACGCCGGCCGCCGCGGTCGATCGGGTCGACCTGTCGGGCGAGCCGGGCGTCATGGGGCGGGCCGATCAGTTCGTGGGCAGCGACCCCGAGAACGCTACGCTCGTCGGCCGGCTGCTAGGACGCACCTGGCTGGTCGACTCGCTCGCCACCGCCCACCGCCTCGCACAGGGCATCGGGCGGGGCTTGTCCTACGTCACCTTTGCCGGCGAGTGCCTGCACGCCGACGGCGCGATCACGCTGGGCGAATCCGACGCCGACTCCGGCCTGCTAACCCGCCGCAAACGGGCGGAGTCGCTGCAGGAATCGATCGACCAGCGTCGCCGGCAGATCCGGGCCCTGGCCGAGGAACTAGCCGCAGCAGAACGCCTTGCCGAGGAGGCAGACACCGCGCTCGACGGCCTGCGCGGCGAGCAGCAAGCCCAACTCGTCGCGCTGGCGGAGGCCCGGCAGCAAGCCGCGACGCTGACCGAACGCCACCAGCACCTCAGCGGCGAAGAGTCCCGCGTGGCTTCCGCCGTAGACCAGCAGGCGGCCACGGAACGGGCAGCGGCGGAGGAGCTGCAGCAGATCGACACCCGGCGGCAGGAGAACGCGAGCCGGCTTCAGCACACCGACGCGGCGATCAACACGCTGCACGAGGCGATCGCCACCGTTGAACGTGACATCGACACGGCCGGCAAAGCCATCGTCGAGGCGCGCGTCGCCATCGCTAAGCATGAGCAGCGGGCCGAGGCCCTCACCCACCAGACGCAGTCGGCCGGCAACGCGGCACGCACCGACGGGGGTGTCGAACCGGCGTTGGCGGCGTTGGCCGAGGTTGCCGCGCGTGCCGAGAGGTGCCGGCAGACGCTGCTAGAGAAGCGGGCCGCCCTGGCCGAGCACCGCCTGGCGTGGGAGTCCCTGGCGGCGGAGCACCGCGACGCCGCCGAGGCCGATCGCCGGGCGCGGTCCGCGTCGCAGCGCGTGGCGGGCCTGCTGGCCGAAGCGCGGCGCCGCATCGACGCGGCCCAATCGCAGCACCGGCAAGCCAGCCTCGACGCCGAACGGCTGCGGCTCGAGCAGCAGGCGCTGGTCAGCCGCATGCAGGAGGACTACGGCATCGACCTGCCCGCCGCGGCCCAGCGGCACGGCCCACCGGAGCCCCTGCCTGCGGGGCGCAAGGCGATGGAGCGTGAGGTCGCCACGCTCCGTGGCGAAGTGGTCTCGATCGGCGCGGTGAATGCCGAGGCCCTTGAGGAGCTGGACGAGCTTGAAGGCCGCTTCGCGGAACTCTCCGCCCAGTACCGTGATCTGGCCGACGCCAAAGCGACGCTCGGCCGCCTGTCTTCGCGGATCAGCACCGAGAGCCGGCAGCTGTTCCTGGCGACGGTCGAGGAGGTGCGCGGGCACTTCCGCGAGCTCTTCCGCCGGCTGTTTGGCGGCGGCGACGCGGACATCGTCTTGCTGGAAGAGGAGGGCGCCGACCCGCTCGACGCCGGGATCGATATCGCGGCTTCCCCGCCCGGCAAAGAGCTACGCAGCCTGTCGCTGATGTCCGGCGGCGAGAAGACGCTGACGTGCGTCGCGCTGCTGCTGGCCGTCTTCCGCACCAAGCCGAGCCCGTTCTGCGTGCTCGACGAGGTCGACGCCGCGCTGGACGAGGCCAACATCGGCCGCTTCACCGGCGTGCTCAGCGAGTTCCTCTCTTCGACGCAGTTCATCGTCATCACGCACTCCAAGAAGACCATGACCGGGTGCGACACGCTGTACGGCGTCACGATGCAAGAGTCCGGCGTGTCGAAGCAGGTGGCCGTGCGGTTTGAGGACGTCGGCGAGGACGGGCAGATCGACCCGGCGGCCACGCTGCGGCGGGCGGCTTGACACCCCGGGGCGGTTCTAGGGCCCGGTCGCGGCCGTCTGCGGGCTTCGCCTAAAGATGCGGCGCCTGTCGTAACGAAAGTAGGTATCGGAAGGGTTGTTCCGCCGGCGGGGTCGCTCAAAGCGTCCCGCCGCCGGTGGCGCAGCCCGCAGGGGGGAGCCTGCCTGACTTTCCGTCGCCCGGAAGTGCGTTGCCGCGGACCCGCAAGCCGCGCTGCGCCCTGCCTCGCTTCCGCCTGTTTCCACGCGACCGGTTTGCGCCGAGCCCGACCCACCCGGGCGCCCGGCCTCGAGCGTTTAGCGGTGATGCCGGCTGTGACGGTTGACCGGAGACGATCGCTCCGTGTTCACCCAACAGACCGGTTTTATGCAATCCCCGCTTGCACTGCTAACCGATCCGAGGTGTACGAAGGCGCGGATCAGAAGGACCTGACCCAACCCCACCCAGCTACGCAGGACAGCCCCGACCCAGACGCGTGCGCCCGGTAACCACCCACAGCCGGCGCCAGGGAACGACCGCCTAACCCGCGGCACGCCACGCGAGGGGCGACCCAAGGGCAGGCCAGCCGAACCGCCGACCCGGCCGGCCCACCGCCCTGATAACTCAGCAAGATGAATTGGAGAGCCCGATGAAGGTCTTTACTACTGGTCAGGTCGCAAAGATCTGTAAGGTGGCGCCGCGCACGGTCAGCAAGTGGTTCGACTCGGGGCGCCTCAAGGGGTACCGCATCCCCGGCTCCCAGGACCGCCGCATCCCCCGCGAGTACCTGATCAAGTTCCTCAAGGAGCACGGCATGCCGCTGGGCGACCTCGAGGACGAGGCGATGGCCAAGGTGCTGATCGTCGCCCAGGACCAGGTGCTCATCGAGAACCTCAAGCGCGAGCTGCCCGTCGAGAAGTCGTTCCGCAACGCAACGGCTGCCAGCGGCTTCGAGGCCGGCATCCAGTCCGAGAGCTTCCACCCGGACTGCATCCTCGTCGACTTCTCCATCGGCCACGTCGAGGCGTTGCAGATCTGCCAGAACCTGCGTCGCAACAACGACTTCACCGAGACGATCCTGATCGCCCT
>JBCCQL010000131.1:0-8150 GCA_039024355.1 Planctomycetota bacterium | reverse complement strand
GCGGTGGTTCTCGAACTCCAGCGTGCAGATCGAGTGGGTGATGCCCTCGATGGCGTCGCTCTGGCCGTGCGTCCAGTCGTACGCCGGGTAGATGGGCCAGGCGCCGCCCGTGCGTTGGTGGTGCGCGTGCTTGATGCGGTACATCACCGGGTCGCGCAGGTTGACGTTGGGCGACGCCATGTCGATCTTCGCCCGCAGGGTCTTAGCGCCGTCGGGGAACTCGCCGCCGCGCATCCGGGCGAGCAGGTCAAGGTTCTCCTCAACCGCCCGGCCGCGGTACGGGCTGTTGGCGCCCGGCTCGGTCAGCGTGCCGCGGTGCAGGCGCATGGCGTCGGCGTCGAGGTCGCAGACGTAGGCCTTGCCCGCCTTGACCAGCTCCGTGGCCCAGGCGTAGAGGCGGTCGAAGTAGTCGCTGGCGTAGCACAGCCGGTCCTGCCAATCGGCGCCCAGCCAGCGGACGTCGTCCATGATGGCGTCGACGTACTCCTGCTCCTCCTTGGCCGGGTTGGTGTCATCGAACCGCAGGTTGAACCGCCCGCCAAACTCGGCCGCCAGGCCCGCGTTCAGGCAGATGCTCTTAGCGTGGCCGATGTGCAGGTAGCCGTTTGGCTCCGGCGGGAAGCGGGTGTGGACCTGCGGGGCGGCCAGCTTGCCGGCGGCGATGTCGGCGTCGATGATCTGCTGGATGAAGTTCCTCGAAGCGGCCTTCGGCGAGTCTTCGGCGGGGGGCGGCGGGGCGTTGGACATGGCTCTGGCGAGGTTGGGTAGGCAAGCCTAGCGGCGGACGCTTGAACCGGCGAATCTAGCAGAACCGGTGCGGCGCCCGGTAGCGGGATTAGCCGGCCGCGGCGCGTGTGCCGTGGGCTGGCGTGGCGTGAATCTGCTCGGCGGTTTGCTTCCTGCCGGCTCGCCGCCAATAATGCGTCGCAATGCCGACCAAAGTGCTCCGCCCGCCCGCGCCGCGAGCGGCCTTGGCCGGCAAGTCTCGATCAACCCACCCTGTTACCGCCCGAACCGTAGGGAAAACGCCCATGCCCCGCCTTCTTGCTTGTGCCGCTGCTGCCGTGGCGTTGTTGGCCGGCGCCGCCCGTTCTGATGCGCAGCTGGTGACGTATTACTCGCCCGTCGTGCCCGCGCCGGTGGTTGCCGCGCCGCCCGTGCCGGTGCCAGTGCTCCCGGCCCCGGCTCCGGTGCGTGTGGTGAGCTACCGGCCGATCGCCCCGACGGTGGTCTACCGCCCGGTCTACCAGCCGATTGTCGCGCCGGCGCCGGTGACCGTCGCCCGGCCGGTGGTAGCGGCCCCGGTGGTGACGCAGGGCCTGGCGCCGGTGGCCTACACCCGCACCCGCTGGCGCCCGCTGCTGGGCGGCACCGTCACCCGCGTGCGGTACGGCTACGCCCCGGTTACCTACTACGGCTACTGAGCCCGGCAAGCGGGCCCGCTGGCTGTCGGGGCGAAAAAGGTTACTCGCGTAGCGGACGCCTCACGCTGCCACGGGTCTTGAGCCATCTTCTGAAGATCGGACGCGGCATGATCGTTACCAACACAGAGACCGTGCCCGGCTACCACGTGGCCGAGATCAAGGGCCTGGTGCAGGGCAACACCGTGCGATCCAAACACGCCGGGCGCGACATCGCCGCCAGCTTCAAGAACCTGGTGGGCGGTGAGCTCAAGGGCTACACCGAGCTGCTTACCGAGTCGAGGCGGCAGGCCTTCGAGCGGATGATGGGTCAGGCCCAGCAGCTGGGCGCCAACGCCATCCTAAACGTCCGCTTCACCACCAGCGCGGTCACGGCTGGCGCCGCAGAGCTGTACGCCTACGGCACCGCCGTGGTGGTGCAGCCCGCCAGCTAAAGGAGGGCCGGCCATGGCACTGCTTTTTCAGCTCGGCGCTGTGCTGCTGTTGTTGGGGCTGGGGTTTTTTGTCGGCGGCTATGTCGAGTCGCGTCACTTCAAGCGGCTCGACGCGCGAGAGGCAGAGGCCGAAGGCTTCCTGGTGACGCAGCTGAAGTCGATCCCCGGCGGGGCGGGATCGGCGGCCGCGTCGACACGGCTGCCGCCGCAGATCTTTATGGCCGAGGCAGTCATCGCCAGCGACTACCTCAAGACGTTCCTGTCGGGCGTGCGGAAGTTCTTCGGCGGCGAGATGCGTAGCTACCAAACGCTGCTCGAGCGTGCACGCCGCGAGGCGTTGATGCGGATCGTCGAGCAGGCCCGCGACGCGGGCTACGACGCCGCCTACAACCTGCGGTACGAAACCGCCGACATCGGCGGGGCCACCAGCAAGCAGCGTCGCGTGGTGACCGTCGCGGTGCTGGCCACCGCTACCGCATACTGCCGCGAGCCGGTGGCCTGATGGCCGCCGATAGCGACCCGTCGACCGGCCCGCACGGCGCCGACCGACCGGGCGGCCCCGCGGCGGGGCCGGGCGCCAACCCCTTCGCGTCGCCGCAGGATGCGCCCACCGGCGAGACGCGGCCCGGCAGGCCTAGCACCGACCCGTCGATCGAGCACGAGCCGCACGTCCTCGGCTACTACGTCCCGGCCGACGACGGCGACTACCGCGCCGACGTCCGCCTGGCCGCCGACGCGGACAGCCTCTCGGAAGACGACGCCGTGGAGCACACGGTGTGGGACGAGCCGGCGTTGTCGGCGGGGCGTGCCGCCGCGGCGCCCGAGGGCCAGCTCACCTACGCACGCTGGCTCGATCGACGCGTCGCCGACACAACGGACCGCCAAGCGCGGCTCACCACGCTGTGGGTGGCGGCGGCGGCGGGCCCGTGGGGCGTGCTCGGCGCGTTGATGACGCAGCTTTCTGGCCAGGCCGGCGGGCTCAGCTTCAGCGGCGCGATGGCGGCCATCGTCCTCGCGCCCGTCACCGAAGAGATCACCAAGACCGCCGCCGCGTTGTGGGTGGTCGAGAAGCGGCCCTTCTGGTTCAAGTCCGGCGGGCAGGTGCTGGTGTGCGCGGCGGCCGGCGGGCTCGTGTTCGCGGCGATCGAGAACGTCATGTACCTCACCGTCTACGCGGCCGGCGGCGGGGCGTCGTACGCCGCGTGGCGGTGGGTCGTCTGCACGGCGTTGCACGTCGTGTGCTCGACGATCGCCGGCGCCGGGCTGCTACGTGTGTGGAGAGAGGCGATCCGCGGCCGCACACGGCCAGAGCTGGCCCTCGGCATGCCCTGCTTCGCCGCCGCGATGGTCACGCACGGCCTGTACAACGCCCTGGCCACGCTTGCCGAAGCGGCCGGCGTGCTGTCGTTCGGCTGAGCCGGCCTGCCCGGGTGCTGACACGCTCCAGTCACACCAGGCCCCGCCGCACGGCCCAGACGGCCGCCTGCGTGCGGTCGTTCACGCCCACCTTGCGCAGGATGTGCTGCACGTGCTCTTTGACGGTCTCGTAGCTGATGCCCAGCCCCTGGGCGATCTCTTTGTTGGTCAGCCCGAAGGCCAGTTGCTTGAGCACCTGCCGCTCGCGTTGGGTCAGCGGCGCCTCGACGTCGCCCTCGACGCGTGCGGCGGCAAGGGCCCCGGTCAAGCGACGCAGCTCCTCGCGGGACCAGCACGACTGGCCCGCCGAGGCGGTCTCTAGCGCCTCCAGCAGCTGATCGCGGCTGGCTGTCTTCAGCAAAAAGCCCGACGCGCCCAGTGCCGACGCGCGTGCGATGAAAGTCGGGTTGTCGTAGCCACTGAAGACAATTGCCGGGCAACGCACGCCGGTGCTCCGCATCTGCGACAGGCACTCTAGCCCGTCTGCGTCGGGCAGCCTCATGTCGATCAGCAGCAGGTCGGGGGCGGCGTCGGCGGCCAGGCTGACCGCCTCGGCCGTTGAGCCGGCGTCGGCCACGACTTGGAAGCCGGTCCCCGCCAACATCGCACGCACGCCGGCGGCCACCACCGGGTGGTCGTCCACGACCATCACGCGTGTCGCCATAGGGGTCTGCCGTGTCGGTTCCTGGGCGCCGCGCGGCGTTGCTGCGGAGGCCCGCGTCGTCGCACAATCGGCGTTGTCATCGCTCTCGCTTCGAGCCGCAACCTAGCAGCGAGCGTCGCCGCGGGGAATCGGCAAACCGCACCCGCCGGCGTGCGGCAGGCCGCTGGTTCGACGGAAACGGGCGGCTCGCGGGCTGGTGGTTTACTCGCCCGCTGCGTTGCCGCATACTCCCGCCCAGGAAGACTAACCGATCGCGGCGCCCTCGGGCCCTGCCCAGCCGCGTTGATATAGGCTGTTTGCGGCTGATTTTCCGACTGAACGTTCGCATGGACGCTCGGCGATGGGAGGCCGCATGCGGTTAACAGCGTGGACGCTCGCGATGCCCCGACTGTCGATGAACGAGCTGACGACCTTCCGCTGGTCGTTCGACGAAGACCTGCTGCACTACCAGCGTGCCGGGTACGACGCGATCGGCGTCTGGCGCCGAAAGCTGACCGACTTCGGCGAAGAGCGGGCGGTAGAGCTGCTCACCGAGTCGGGCCTCGCGGTCTCGAATCTGTTGTGGGCGGGCGGCTTCACCGGCAACGACGGCCGCACCCAGGCCGAGAGCCTGGCCGACGCCCGGGCAGCAATCCGTACCGCCGCCGTGATCGACGCCGGGTGCCTGGTGCTCTACACCGGCGGCCGCAACAACCACACGCAGCGGCACGCCGATCGGCTGGTGCGCCACGCGCTAGACACGCTGTTGGCCGAGGCCGACGCCGCGGGCGTGACGCTCGCCATCGAGCCGATGCACGCCGCGTGCGGCGGCGAGTGGAGCGTGCTAAGCAGCCTCGAAGAGACCTGCACCCTGCTTGCCGACTACGCCCACCCGCGGCTGAAGATGGTGTACGACACCTACCATTTCCCGGCCTGTGACGGCGTCGCGGCCATGCTGGGGGAGCTCGCCCCGTTGATCGCCGTCGTGCACCTGGGCGACACGGCCACACCGCACTCGATCGACCAAGAACGATGCCCGCTGGGCGAAGGCGGCACACCTGTGCGCGAGGCCATCGCCGGGCTCATCGCCGCCGGGTACGAGGGCGACTTCGACGTCGAGCTGATGGGCTCGGCCACCGAGGGCGTCGCCTACCCTGAACTCTTAAGCCGGTCGCGTTGTCTGTTCCGCGAGGCGTTGTCCGCCGCCGGCGCCGTGCCGCGGTAGCCGCCGGCTGCGTGGCAGCGTGCTAGCCGGCCACGGCCAGCCGGTCCGGCCCGGCACGCGTCGGCCGCGACTCGATGCCACCAAGACCGAACGCCGCCGGCAACGCATGCCACAGCCGCTGCACGTCAACGACCAGATCACTGTGCCGGCGCGCGAGCTCCGCTTCACCTACGCACGCAGCTCGGGCCCCGGCGGGCAGAACGTCAACAAGCTGAACACCAAGGCCAGGCTCCGGTGGGCGGTGGCCGATAGCCCGGCCCTGCCGCCGGCCGTGCGTGAGCGGTTCTTAACGCGCTACGCGACGCGGCTGAATGACGCCCGCGAGTTCGTGATTGCCAGCGAGAGGCACCGGGAGCGTGGCCGCAACGAACGCGACTGCCTGGAGAAGCTGCGGGCGATGATCTTGTCGGTGGTGGCCGCCCCGACGCGGCGGCAACGCACCCGGCCGTCGCGTGCAGCGGTGGAGGCCCGGCTGGCAGCCAAGCGGAAGCGGTCGCTGCGGAAGCAGCGGCGCCGCCCGCCCTCGCTGGACTGACGCCGCGTTTTGGCGCCGCGTTTTGGCGTCGCGCCCGACGCCGCGCTCGGCGTTGGCTCTGGGCGGCTGACGCCCGCCCGCCTGCCACGCCTCTCGGCCCACTGCCGGCCACTGGCCCCGCTCTGGTGACGGCAGCAGACGCCGCGTCGTCTGCCGCAACTTCTGATCTGCGATCGGCGTACAGCGCGGCCGTGCGGCAGTAGCTGGGAACTTCCGGCAGATTTTCTTGGTTTTCGCAGCCGGCAACGCTAGGCTCAGCAGCGTTGCAGGGTCGAGGCGAGCGGCTACTCCATCGCATCGCGTCTCATCTTTTGATCCCGCCGGGCTCTGCAAGCTGCCCGACATCAAGCTGCCCGACATCAAGCTGCCGGACATCGAGCTGCCCGACACAGCGAATTGGCAAACGACCCGCACGCCGGCCAGCGGCGGGTTGCGGAGCGGCTTACGGTTCCTGCCCGCGGGACGGTACGGCCGACACTAGGTGCCGCAGTAGGCAGTGGGCAGTGGGCAGTAGGTTGCGAAGCGGCGCGACGCGGTCGGTGCCAGTTCGGAACCTGGGTCCGGAGAAGGGGCTAGGCCGCGGCGGCGGCAGCATTAAGTCGCGGGCGACCACGGGAAGAAGGCTACCGGGGCGGTAATCGTTTTGTCAGCAGCCCGAGTGCTGCCCAACCACCGGAGGCTTACGATGTCTGTCGCACACGCCGATTCCGCCGCCAGCGTCAGCTGGGTCGAGCACCAAACGCTGGAGCACATCAAGGGCGCCCTGTTGGTGACGCTCGACTGGCGGGCCCCAGCGGTTGGTCAGGCGCGGAGGAAGTCGAGCATCGCCTTCACGCTGCAGTCGTTCTGCCGCCACCTCGAACGCGTGATGGCGATCGAAGAGCACGACGGCTACTTGGAGGTGGTCACCGAGGCCAACCCGTGCCTCGAAAAAAAGCTCCGCACCCTTGGGGGGGAGCACGACCAGTTCCGCGCCCGGATGCGTGACTTGGCGCTGCGGCTCGAGGCGGTCGAGGACTGGGACAACGAAGGCTTCGACGACGTCTGCACCGGCATCCGCCAACTGCTGGCCGACGTCAGCCGCCACGACCAGGCGGAGGTCCGCCTGCTGCAAGAGACCCTCACTTGCGACGAGGGCGGCGAGGGCTGAGCATCGTTTGCGGCCCGATCAAGCGTCGCACCGGGCCGCCGAACGATCAGCGCGCTGGCGGTCGCCGTCGCCCGCGACGCGCCTTGCCGATTATGCGGGCGGGAGGGCGCGAATACCCGCGGGTTTCCACCCGCCGCGGCTGGGCCGGTGCGGTTGTCGCCCACCAGCCGCGGAGGATTATGGGTCGCCCCTTTCTGTGGCCGTGGGATAGAATGTGGGTGTGCGAGCCACTCGCAACCCCGCTATCCCGAGGCACCATGGCGAAGCGACCGAAGCATCTCGACCGGTACCTGAAGGACTGGCCCTACGAGTTTGGCGAGGTCACCGCCCGGCTTGTCGAGGGCGAGGACGGGCGCGAGGTCATCCAGCTGCGGATCGACATGGGCATCCTGCAGATGGAGGTCACCGGCAGGCCCGACGGCTGGGAGCCCGAGGGCTTCGACACCTACTACGACCTGCTGCGGTCGGTCTCGTTCGACGAGGACGAAGCGTTCGAGCTGGACGGCGACCGCTGCATGGAGGTCGACCGCGAGTTTGTGCAGTTTTACCACCGGCGGATCGCGTGGCTGTCGCTCCGGGAGTTCCGCCGGGCGGTGCTCGACGCCGACCACACGCTGGGCCTGATGGACTTCAGCTCCGCCCACGCGCCGGACGAGGAGTGGGCCGACCTGCACGAGCAGTACCGGCCATTTGTGCTGTTCCACCGCACGCAGGCGTCGGCCCTGGCGGAGATCGACGATATGAACCCGCAGGGCGCGGTCGACGCCATCGACGAGGGGCTCCGCCGGCTACGCGAGGTGTTCGAGCGGCAAGACCTTGCCGACGAATTCGACGACGACGACCTTGTGACCAAGCTCCTGGAACTCAAAGAGGCGTTGTCCGACCACTACGAGATCGAGCCCCCGCTGTCGGACCAGCTGGCCGAGGCGATTGCCAGCGAGCAGTACGAGCGGGCGGCCGAAATCCGCGACCGGCTGGCCCGCCGCCCCCGCCGCAAGATGTAGACGCTCAGGCTTACGGCGACGGGCGTGTTGTGTTGCTTGGCGGGCCCGCTACGCGTGCCTTACCGCGGCGGTTCGCGGCAAGCTGGGCGAATCTCCGGACGCGTCGGCAGGCCTGACTCATCGGCCCAGTGCAGGGCCCATCTTTTCAAAGCGTTTGCAAATGTTCACCTCTCGGTGAACACGCCCGCACGCTTCGCCACCTGGCGAAACACCAGTTCTACGGCGTTTCGCAGCGGTCTGGCAGATTTTGGCCGGCTTGGCACGGCGGGTGCGTTTCTGGTCGCGGGGCAAACGGGGGGTGGTCAGGAGCCCGACACGCTTG
>JBCCQL010000130.1:0-8178 GCA_039024355.1 Planctomycetota bacterium | reverse complement strand
GTGGCGGTCAGCCATGCGGTCACGGCCGCCGCCGATCCGGCTGAAGCCGCCCGGCAGCTGGCCGAGGCCTGCGGCTCGGCCGCCGCGTCGCTCACACGCTGAGCCGCGCATTTGCACGCTGACGCGGGCACGGGCGGCGGCTATCATCGCCGGCGGAAAGGCGCGGACACCGCGCTCGTCTGCCCCCCGCACCCACCCGGCCGAGGCTCTTGTCATGCTCCACGCGGTCATCATGGCGGGCGGCTCCGGCACGCGGTTCTGGCCGGCCAGCCGCCGGCTTACGCCTAAGCAGTTGCTCCCGCTGGTGGGCGAGGAGTCGATGATCGCCCAGACGGCCGCCCGGTTTGGCGACCTCGCCCCGCCGGAGCGGCGGATGGTGGTCACCAACCGGCGCCTGGTGGACGCGGTGCGAGGGCAGTTGCCAGAGCTGCCGGCGGCGAACATCGTCGGCGAGCCTTGCAAGCGCGACACCGCGCCCTGCATCGGGCTGGCCGCCCTGCTGGTGACTCGCGTAGCGAAAGACCCCGAAGCGACGATGCTGGTGTGCCCCGCAGACCACGTGATCCCCGACATCGAGGCGTTCCAAGACTCCGTGAATCGGGCCGTCGAGCTGGTCGAGGGGAGTCCCAACAAGATCGTCACGTTTGGCATCCCGCCGACGTACCCAGCCGAGATCTTCGGATACATCAAGTCCAACCGGATGGATCTTGATCCCGATATGCCAATGTTCGCGGACGGGCCTGTCGCGTTTGCGGTCGAAGAGTTCCGCGAGAAACCCGACGCCGCCACCGCGGCCGAGTACGTCCGGTCGGGCGACTACTACTGGAACAGCGGCATCTTCGTCTGGCGGGCCGCGACGATCCTCGACGCCCTCCGCGAGCGGCAGCCGGAGATGCTCGCCCACCTGGAGAAAATCGTCGACGCCTGGGACGGCCCAGACCGCGACGCGGTGTTCGACCGCGAGTTCGAGCGGATCAAGGGCGTATCCATCGACTACGCCGTGATGGAGCACGCGACGGACATCGCCGTCATCCCGGCGCCGTTTGAGTGGGACGACCTCGGCGGCTGGCAGTCGCTGCAGCGGCGGCTGGGCGAAGACGAGAACGGCAACACCATCGTCGGCCGGCACATCGGCGTCGACACCACCGGCGCGATCGTCCGCACCGGCGACGAGCACCTGGTGGTCACCCTTGGCGTGAAGGACACGATCGTCGTGCACACGGGCAACGCCACGCTGGTGGCCAACAAGCACGACGAGGAGTCGATCCGCAAGGTCGTCAAAGAGCTCGAACGGCTTGGCTGGGACGATTTTCTGTAGCCGCCGCTGGTGGGCGGGCGCCCGTGGCTGGTAGGTTGTGGCGGCCATGAGCCAAGACCCCACACCCGCCGCAGACGAGGAGCAGCCCCGCGCCCTGCGTGGCCGCGTGGCGGGCATCGACTACGGCACGGTGCGGATCGGCGTCGCGCTGGGCGACCTGGAGGTCTCGATGGCGTCGCCGTACGAGACCTACGAGCGACGCAGCAAGGACGCCGACGCCGCGTACTTCACGTCGCTCGCCGAACAGGAGCGGCTGGTCCGATGGGTGGTAGGGCTGCCGGTGCACCTGTCCGGCGACGAGAGCCAGAAGTCGTACGAGGCCCGCCAGTTCGGCGCCTGGCTGACCGAGCTGACGGGCCTGCCCGTCGACTTCTACGACGAGCGGTTCACCTCCGCCTACGCCGACTCACTCCTGCAAACGGCCAACCTGACGCGGGAGCAACGCAAGGCCCGGATCGACCAGGTCGCGGCCCAGATCATGCTGACGGCCTACCTGGAGTCTGGCGCCCGCGGCCAGACCAACCCCGGCGGCCTTGAGTAGCGGCGGACCCATGGCGGCATCTCGGCTCATCTTCGGTTGCGGCTACCTGGGCAAGCGTGTCGCCGACCGCTGGGCCGCCCGTGGCGATCAGGTCACCGCCGTCACGCGGTCGCCCCAAACGGCCGAGTCTTTCCGGAAGGGCGGGCTGGCGCCCCTGGTGGCCGACGTCACGCAGCCGGCGACGCTCACGGGACTGCCGGCGGTCGAAACGCTGCTGTTTGCCGTGGGCTACGACCGCTCGGGCGAGGCGACCATCAGCGAGGTCTACGCCGACGGGTTCCGCAGCGTGCTGGACGCCCTGCCCGGCGAGCCGCGGCGCATCGTGTACATCAGCACCACCGGCGTCTACGGCGGCGCCGGCGGCGGCGATGTGGACGAGGCCACGCCGCCGGCGCCCACGCGGCCGGGCGGCGTCGCGTCTCTTGCGGCCGAGCAGGCGCTGCGCGCTAGCCGCTTTGCCGGCTGCGGCGTCGCCCTCCGGCTGGCGGGGATCTACGGGCCGGGGCGTGTGCCGCTGCAGCGGCAGATTGCCGCGGGCGAGCCCATCGCTGCGCCGGCGGCCGGCCACGTCAACCTGATCCACGTCGACGACGCGGCCGACGTGGTGGTGGCGGCGGCCGACGCACCCGGCGACCTCCCGCCGGTGTTGTGCGTGAGCGACGGCGCCCCGCCGCTGCGGCGAGACTACTACGGCGAGGCCGCCCGGCTGCTGGGAGCGCCGGCGCCCGAGTTTGTCACGCCGGCGGAGGGATCACCCCGCGCGGCCCGCGCGGCGGCCGACAAACGGGTGAGAAACGATCTCATGAAGCAGGTGCTGGGGGTTTCGCTCCGATACCCCAACTACGGGTCTGGCTTGGCGGCCATCCTTGGCAAACAGGGCCCCGAGGAGTAGAAGGATACAGGCGGCAACAACGCCCAGCCATGCCGGTGCGGGCCGAGCCTGCATCAGCGAATCGGTCGCCAAACCCTCGGCCTCGCCGGGGAGACCCGAGCGGCCTGCACGCTGACCCGCTGCTCGCGACAGCCCCGGCACAGCCAAGCCCCTGCCACATACCGGCCGACCCCATGCTCAAGCGCAACCCCATCTTCCCGAACGTCATCGAGATCAACCACCAGGCGCGTCGCCGGATCACGTGCAGCGTGTACCTGATCTACGACGACGACGCGTGGACCCTGATCGACATCGGCTACGAGGACGCGGTGGACGAGGTGCTGGAGCTGATCCGGCAGCTCGACTTCCCGTTCGCGCGGTGCGAGACGCTCATCGCATCGCACGCGGACGTCGACCACATCCAGGGGCTGGCCAAGGCGAAGCAGGTCTTGAAGACCACGGTGGCCTGCCACCCGATCGCCGCCCGCAAGCTGGAGTCCGGCGACCGCATCGCCACGTTTGCGGAGATCGCCGCCCAGGGCATCCACCTCGAGATGCCAGAGATCGCCTGCGAGCGCAAGATCGAGGACGGCGACGTGATCCGCGTCGGCTCGCTGGAGCTCGAGGCGTGGCACACGCCGGGGCACACCGACGGGCAGCTCGCCTTCCGCATGGGCGACCTGCTCTTCTCCGGCGACAACCTGTTCCGCGACGGCTGCGTGGGGGCCATCGACGCCCACCACGGCAGCAGCATCCCGGACTTCATCGCGTCGCTCACGCGGATCCGCGACAGCGACGTCCAGTGGCTGCTGCCCAGCCACGGCCCGCCGTTCCGCAAAGACAACGCGATGATCGACCGCACCATCGCCCGCCTCGACGGCTACCTTTCGATGGCCGACTTCGGCACCTGCGCCACCAGCTGGCCGCTGATGGAGCAGTGGGAGGCGGAGCTGGTCGAAGGCCGGACGCCCAGCGAGCGGGCCGAGCAGTTGGCGAAGCAGCGGTAGGCGGGCCCCAATCCCTGCTGCCCACCGCCTCTCCTGCCCACCGCCGCCCCGCGTGGATCTGCCGGCCATGTTTGAACCACCGGCAGCGACGCGGGCCCTGATCTTCGATTGCGACGGCACACTGGCCGACTCGATGCCGGTGCACTTCCGGGCGTGGCGAGAAACGCTAGGCGGCCACGGCATCCCGTTCACCGAAGACCGGTTCTACGCGCTCGGCGGCATGCCCAGCGACCGCATCATCACACTGATGAGCGACGAGCACGGCGTCGACCTCAACGCATCGGAAGTCGCCCAGGAGAAGGAGCGGGCCTTCCTCCGCCTGCTCGGCGCCGTGCGGCCGGTCGAACGGGTTGTGGCCGTCGCCCGCTCCGAGCGTGGCCGGCGGAAGCTGGCCGTCGCCAGCGGCGGGTTCCGCTGGGTGGTAGACAAGCAGCTTGCGCACATCGGCGCCGACGGCTGGTTCGACGCGGTCGTGACGGCCGAGGACACCCAGCGGCACAAGCCACACCCCGACGTGTTCCTGGAGGCCGCCCGGCGGCTGGGCGTCGCGCCGGCGGAGTGCCTGGTGTTCGAAGACGCCGACCTGGGCGTCGAAGCCGCCCGGCGGGCGGGCATGGCGGTTATCGACGTCCGCCGCGACGGTTGGGGCAGCTCCTCGGTGTGAGCGGCCTCTTCGCACCGCAGCCCAGCGGGCGGCAAACGTTCGTTGCCGCCGCGGCTGGCAAGCTTTGCCGGCTCTGCCGGATTTTCCCTTCATTCGGTCTGTGCCGCCGGCCGATCCTGTTGCTAGCCGAGGGCAGTGCGTGGCGCCGCGGCGCCGCGGCACGCCGGGCAACGACTCAGCATTGGGGGGACACCAGACCATGATCCGCAGGATCGTTTTTGCCGCCGCCGCGGCCCTCGCCTTCGCCGCCGCCGCCGACCAGGCGGAAGCGCAGCAGGCCTACGGCCGGCAGTGGGGGGGCACCTACTCCTCCACCGACTGGGAGCGGTTCTACCACTACCCGTACGTCTACTACCCGCAGAACTACTGGGGCAGCGAGTACTACCGCAGCGCCGACAGCCTCTACCACCGCTACCCGCCCGAGATGCGGATACCGGTCTACAACCGCCGCTGGCACAACTACTACCCCAGCGCCCGGCGGTACCACAGCGGTCACCACTTCATTCTCGACGTCTTCTGATCGGTTCGGGGGAGGCGATCAGCAGGCAGTGTCTGCCGGCCAGCTCGGGGGGGAAGGCCAGCGACGCAGCGGGGATGAGGACCCGTGGAAGCCGCGGCGGTGCGCCCTAGGCGCAGCGTCGCGGCTTTCTGATGCGCTCTGCGTGATCCGCCCCGCGTGTAGTGACCCGACGCACCGGCGGACTACGTGGCCAGACGAAGAGCCCTACCGCCGCTGGTCGAAACGCTAGCGCAGGCCGCTGCGCCGGCGTACCTGGTGGACGCCCGGCGGGTGATCGTCTTCGCCAACGCCGCCCTGGCGGAGTGGCTGGAGCTGCCGGCCGACGCCGTGCAGGGGCGGGCCGTCGAATACCACGCGGCGGCGTCCAACGCCACAACGACGCCCCCCGGCGGGAGCGGCGAGGGCAGCGGGCTGCTGCCGGGGCTGTGCCCCTCGCCTGTAGCGCTGGCCGGCGGACGCAGCCGGGGCGTGGTCTCTGCCGTGGGCCTCAACGGGCGGCTGCGGCAGCGGGCGGCTGAGTTCCTGCCCCTACCTCCACCACCGCCGAAGCCCGAAGCCGTGGCCGAAGCCGAAGCCGGCCAGCCGCCGGCCTGCCCGGTTCTGGTGCTGTGCGACGCCGCCGACCAACCCGGCGGCAAGACCAACGGCTCGACCACGCCCGCCGATCTGGTGGACGGCGACGACTCCTACGCCGAGCTCCACAGCCAGCTGCAGCGTTTCCGCGCTCGCCAGCGATCAGCGGGAGCCTGGCCGTTCTTGCTCGGCGAAAGCCCGGCGGTAGAACGGCTCCGCCGGCAGCTCGACGCCGTGGTCCGCAGCGGCGCTAGTGCCCTGTTCGTCGGCGGCGAGGCGGGCGATCGACTCGCAGCGGCGCGGCACGCATTCAACGAGCGGACGACTCAGGCAGAAGGCTCGGGATCCAGCCCGCAACTCGTCATCACCGATGCTGCGTTGCTCGACGCGCAGCAGATTGCAGAGCGGATCGACCGCCTCGCCCAAACCTCTGACGACGCCACGCCTACGCTGCTCCTGGCAAGCGTCGAACAGCTGCCGCTGAGCTCGCAGCGTGGCCTAGCGGCTCAGCTGCGGTCAGCGCCGCACATCTGCGTTTATGCGACGGGGTCCCGACCGGTCGCAGACGACACGCTGGCGGCAGAGATCGGCACGGTGGTGGTCGGTGTGCCCGAGCTGAAGGAGCGGAAGGCCGACCTGCCGATCCTCGCGCAGGCGATCATCGAGCGGACGAACGCCGGCAGCGGCAAGCAGCTGGCAGGGCTGACGCCCGAGGCGGGCGACATGCTTGCGTTGTACCCGTGGCCCGGCGGCTTCACGGAGCTGGGCGCCTTGGTCGAAGCGGCTTGCCGTTCGGCCGCTGGGCCGCTGATCTCGCCCGCAGACCTGCCGGTAGTGCTGCGGCAAGCGGCGGTCGCCGCCGAGGCGCCACGCAGCCCTCCGACGCGGATCGTGCTGGACGCGTACCTCGGCAAGATCGAGCGAGAGCTGGTCACGCGGGCCCTGGCCGGCGCCCGCGGCAACAAGGCCGAGGCCGCCCGCGTGCTGGGCATGACCAGGCCAAGGCTGTACCGCCGGCTGGTGAACCTAGGCCTGCTCGACCCGGCCAAGCCGCCCGGCGAACCCGAAACTCCCGCCGAGCCCGAAGAGCCCGACGCCCCCAACAGCGACAGCGACCGCGACTGACCCACCATGCCGCCGCCCCGCGCTCAACCCGATCCCGCCGCCGATGCCGATGCCGAAGCCGACGCCACGGGCAGCTGCTGGATGCTGATCGTCGAGGGGCGTCCACCGCGGTGGTCACGCGCGGTGCGCGCAACCTTGCTCGACTGCCGGCGGCCCGAGGCCGTGCCGCGGGTGGTGGCCGCCGACGCCCCGCAGGTGCTGGCCCAGCTTGAGCTGGATGCGCCGCCGGTACTGCTCGGCCTCGAGGTCACGCGGGGCGCTCTGGCCGAGCGCTTCGACGACCTCGCACGCTGGTGGACGCACCCGGCGGTATGCCCGGTGGCCCTGGTGCGCCGTGGCGATTTCGGCAGGGCCGCGACCGACCACCTCGAAGCCGCCCTCAGCGAGGCGGGCGCCGCGGCCACGCTCTTCTCCCCCAGAGACGCAGGCGGATTGCTCGCCATCGCGTCGCGGCACGCCGCCCAGGTTTGGCGCCGCCTGGAGCACCGCCTGCCGCCGCATGAGATCGCTTGGCGCCGGCTGCCTTGGCAGCCCCCGCCGTGGGCGCTAGGGTGAGGGGGCACGCCCGCCAGCGGGCACCGCACGAACGCTTCTCCTCGCCCCGCCGCACCACGCATTCTCCACCGCCGCAATGCCCGACAGCACTCCTACACCCGGCACTCCTACACCCGGCACTCCTACACCCGGCACGCCAACAGCCGACGCGGTACGAGACGCCCTCAGCGACCTGCCCGACCCCGAAACGGGCCGCCCGGTTGGCCAGACCGGGCAGATCGGCGGCGTGACGGTCGCCGGCGATACGGCCACGGTTGAGCTCGGCCTCACCACGTGGTCGGCGCCGCTCCGCGAAGAGACGCTCGAGCGCGCCCGGTCCCGCATCAAGGCGAAGCTGCCCGGCATCGGCTCGGTCGACGTGACAGCCACCCCCCACGCCAGGCCGGCGGAGAAGATCGGCCAGATCGGGCTGACGGCCAAGTGCGTGATCGCTGTGGGCTCCGGCAAAGGCGGCGTCGGCAAGAGCACGGTAGCCGCCTCGCTGGCCTATGCGCTCTCGGGCGCGGGGTCGGCGGTCGGCCTGATGGACGCCGACGTCTACGGCCCCAGCGTGCCGCAGCTGCTGGGCGTCGATGAGCGTCCGACGGCCGTCGAGAACCGCCTGCAGCCCATCGAGAAGGACGGCCTGCGGGTCATGAGCATGGGCTTCATGGTCCCCAAGCAAGAGGCCGTCATCTGGCGTGGGCCGATGCTGCACGGCGCCGTGACGCAGTTCTTGCGGGATACGGAGTGGGGCGAGCTCGACTACCTGATCATCGACATGCCGCCGGGCACGGGCGACATCGCGCTGACGCTCTCGCAGCTGCTGCCGCTCACGGGCGCGGTGGTGGTGTGCACGCCTCAGGAGGTGGCGCTGCTCGACGCGGTGAAGGCGATCGCCATGTTCCGCAAGGTCAACATCCCGCTGCTGGGGATGGTGGAGAACATGAGCTACTTCTTGTGCCCGGACAACGGCAAGCGGTACGACATCTTCGGCACGGGCGGCGCCAAGGCCAAGGCGGCCG